>JBEHWJ010000044.1:0-16435 GCA_040217755.1 Syntrophomonadaceae bacterium
AGGCCAAATAGAAGCATCGGATAGGGAGGAGAAAATGACTTTTTTGAGCAAGCGGAAACTGGCAGCAGGTATTACGTCAATTGCCATGTTGGCGGGAATATTTTCTACGGGATTTACGTATCAGCCAGGTATCGGAAATGTCTATTATGAAACCCAATCGGATATATATGACAATAGCTCCTATCACGAACAATTGGCGGATCATAGTGCCAACGGAATCCTGAGGACTTATTTTGTCAACGCCGATATACAGGACACGGATTTGAAGCCCTGGGTATTTGAAGGTGAAGTAACCGGAACTTATACAATGGATACCATGATCAGCACTGTGGAGAGTCAAGGCTACAAGGTTGTGGCGGGAATCAACGGAGACGTTTACGACATGGACACCGGAACCCCCAAGGGACTAAGCATTCATGATGGTAAGATCAAAACCTCCGGATATGCTCCGGAATACGTGATATCCTTTGCCGAAGATGGCAGCGCTTCGCTCGAAAAGGTCGACCTGAGATATACCCTGCAGGGAACAATCAACGTTCCCGTGGCTGCAGCGCCGGTTGCAGATCTGTTCCCGCCGACCGATCCGGGCCAGCCGCCCCATCCATCTCCACCGGCAGATCCTATTGCTCCGCCGCCGACGGTTTACATACCCGCGGAATATGATGCCGATATCGGCTACTTCAACGTTCCGCACGGTGCAGCGAAGGCTTTGCACTTATACAACCGCCAGTATGCCCCCTCAACCGGAATCTCGGAAGATTCGGTGGAGGTAATACTGGACACGGCCTCCCGGGAAAATACTGAGCTGACGGTGGGGGGTACGATAACCGCAACCGTCGTCGGGGTCAGAAAAGGTAATGGGGATACGCCGATCGGCAGCAGTCAACTGGTGCTTTCAACGGCGGGGGATTCGGCCTCTGCGGTGCAGCTGGCTCAGCTGATACCCGGAAGTAAGGTCAAGATTTCCGTTCACGATGGGAACGGCGGAAACCTGTCTAATAGCCAGGAAGCGATCGGAGTAAACCATCTGCTTTACGATAAGGGCCAATATTTTTCTAACGGAAACGGTTTGGGCCCGAGAACCATCCTGGGTATCAAACCGGACGGGAGCCTCATGCTCTATGCGGTTGACGGCCGACAGCCAGAATTCTCAGCGGGTTTCGGATTGGACGACGCCGCAAAACACCTGGTTTATCTGGGCTGCAGCACCGTGGTCAATATGGACGGAGGCGGTTCTACGGTCATGGCGGCGAGAGCAGGGGGAGTCGATGCCCGGGCAGTTGTGAAGAATTCCCCTTCCGGCCAAACCCAGAGAAGAACAACCAACGGCTTGCTTTTGGTATACGACAGGAAAGGGGATTCTCATGCGGCGTATTTACATACTTATCCAAGTCAGCCGATTGCCATGCCGGGAGCGGACATTCAGCTGCAAACCTACGCATCCAACCAAAAATATGAGCCGGTTCCGCTGAATAAAAGGGTAGTCTACAGCCTTGATTCTGATACGGGCCATACCGTGGACGGAGGTGGTCTCTTTACCGCCGGAAGCGCCATCGGAACTGCCGTGATTGGTGTTAAAAGCGGCAATCTCGGTACGACGGCGAAGGTCTATGTTCAAAATGAAATAACCTTTACGCCCAATGTACAGAATCTGGTGATCGACCCCGGGGAAACCTTCGATATCGATGTAACGGCCAAATTCGGTTATGCCCCGATTGCCAGCAAGGACAGCCTGTTTATATGGAGCTGCGACCCGGTCATCGGTACAATTGATGCGAACGGATTCTATCAGGCCACGAATGCATCAGGAATATCCGGCAATATCCGGTTAGAATATAACGGCGTGCACAAGACCATACCCGTTCAGGTTGGCTCCGTAAGCCTTGATTTCGCGGATACCAAAACACATTGGGCCAGAGATTATATCGGGAGGCTGGCGGCCAGAGGAATTCTAAGCGGAATGGGCAATAATCGTTATGGGCCGGATAATAATCTCACCAGAGCTGAGTTCCTGGCCATCCTTGCCAATACGGTCGATGGCTTGGACCTAACCCGGGCAGCGCCAACGGGCTTTAAGGATGTACCGGCGCAGGAATGGTATTATCGGTATGTCAACTGGGGTTTTGAGAAAGGAATCGTGAGAGGAATCGACGGCGTCACCTTTGCGCCGAACGCCAGGGTAACCAGGGAGCAAATGGCGGTTATGCTGGATAATTTGACGAACAGTACCGACTATATGCTTCCGGCCACGAATGCGGGAGTGCCATTTAAGGACAGGGCGCTCATCAGTCTCTGGGCGGCCGGTTCTGTAAACAAGATCGCAGCCTCGGGCCTCATGGGGGGATATCCGGATGGCCAATATAAACCGCAGGGGAATGCAACCCGAGCGGAAGCCGCAACCGTTGTCTGCAAGTTGATTATGATGCAATGATATGAATTTCAGATATGGTTTTGGTTGCATAAATGGTTTTTTGCATAATTGGAGTTAAGTTGATCATATGCCTTTCAGCCGGTGGAACAAAGTCCACCATACCGGAAGACCTGTCATATCTTTTACTATGGGTCATGGGATTCAAGTATATCCCAATTTTAGCTGGGCAAATCTTTAGCGACCATAGTTCTGCAACCTCAGTGCTTCATCTCAAACCATGACAACATGCGAAGAGCAATCAATATCTGGGGTGAAAAAGCTACAGTCACACAATCTGACGGTTCCTTGTCCGTTTATCGGCTAGGTTGGCAAGATAAATCATCGAGCTTTCGATTTATTTCATGATACGTTATACTTCCTCTCTGATACCTTCTCATTTTCTGTAGCCCTATAATATGCGTTAATATACTCATCGAGCTTCTGGCTGATTTTCTCAATAAGATCTTTGCTTACATTCATTTGTGCGGCATTGTGAAGGATATTACGAGCAGTTTCGAGGTCATTGTTTTTTTTGATGCCATTATTATTGTGCATTCCCATCCCTCCTAGCCCAGACATATTTAAATAATTCTACCACGCAATTGGCTCTAGGCCTATTTATTAGATAGGCTTAGAGCTAATTTAGATATTGCTCAAATTTGGCTAGAGTTAAGTAAAGCAAGAGTAAGGCAGGAATAAACAAATATGTATGATCACAGGGATTACATAGACAGTAGACTGATCGGGCAGAGAATTCGTGAAAGCAGAGAAGCGTTTGAGCTTTCGCGGGAAGATTTGGCCGAAATGCTGTCAATTTCTGATTACTACATAGGCCAGTTGGAACGAGGCCAGAGGCTGATGAGCCTGGGGGTAATGGTAAGGATAGCCAGCTGTCTTCACATGTCACTTGATTATCTGGTTTGGGGCAAAACAGTGCCACAAACTGATTTGATTGCCGATTCCGGCGAAGATAACTATGCACCCAATGAACAGCATAACAAGCGGGATCTTACCAGCCTGCTCAGCAGGTGTTCATCCCGGGAATTGGATTTAATAGAGAAGCTTATCAAAACCATTCTGCCCTATATTCGATAGGGAAGAAATAAACCGGTTAGACCGGCTCTGATCCGCCCGGCTATTCTTCCACCGCAGTCAGTATAAAACCTAAATCCCCCCGTTTTGCCTTCAACAAAAAGGATGTAGTCAGCTGATCCCTGATTAGTGGGATACTCGCGCACGGCCACACCAATACCTGCATACCGGCCGGTTTTTTCATATCCTGAATCAACCAGCCGCAAGCTCCGAGCTACCTATCAATATTATCTCTGGCACTGATACGCCTAATGGCGATAGCTGGCCTCTTTGGAAATAAGAGGCATTTGTTGTGGTAAAATAAAAGGCAAATGGCAGGCCGGAGACTGGTGCGGCCTGGAGATTTTTTGGGGTGAATGCTAGAGGAAGGTTGGGATAGTCATGAATATGAACTTGAAACGATTTATCAGCTATCTTTTGTATGTCGTTGCCTTTGGTTATTTCGTGATAAAGGCTGATGATTATTATCGATATATAAAGCAGTTATATATGAGAGATTTTGATTTGACCCCGGCTTTTTTGTTCATGTCGATATTCCCCATTATTGTGGGATTTCTGCTTGCACTGCCCCAGTTTTTTGTGTCATACCGGCAGAAAGGGTCCTGGAAGATAGATTGGATTGTGCTGCTGGCGGTGGCTCTACCAGCTCTTTTAGCGGCGATAACACCACTGCTTGCGCTGGTCCATTTGTCATTTGCTGGGCGGGTCATTGGATTTGCAGTGGAATTGCACCCCAGGCTGGTCACTGTAGCTGGTATTTTATTTGGTTTTACCTTGGTTTCCTCATTGAGCAAACAAGAATCAGAATGAAAGGGATGATCTTAATGAAAACTTCTGCCATTTTCCACATGGCGGGTAGCACGCCGGTGGTTAGCTCGCCCGCGGGTAGCCCGCCTGCCTTCCCCAATACCTATGTTCTCTTTTGGTCGGTGCTGAACATATTAATAGCGATTGCTATTGTGGCCTTGATAGTATGGTACCTCAAGAAGCTATTTGACTACAGGAAACAGGTACTGAGCAAGTTGGATGCTTTATTATCGTTACTTCAACCCAAAAACTCCGACGATCAATAAAAGTGTGAAGATTGAATTGGGTGTATAACTAGCGGAGTGAATACCAGAAAAAAATTAAGAGGGTGTAAACCCTCTATTTTTCTGATGGTGCCAGAGGTGGGACTCGAACCCACACGCACAAGGCACACGATTTTGAGTCGCGCTCGTCTGCCAATTCCGACACTCTGGCTGATGAAATTTCCGCGCCATTTGATGACGCAAACATAATTATAAGTTGAGGCGTTATTCTTGTCAAGGTGGGGATAGCCGGGATGTTTCGTAGTTATGTGATATTGTCACCGTACAATGGTTCTCCAGACTATGTACCCGGGAGAGGAGAATATGTCGAGTTGTTACCCTGGGAGTTATCACCCAGAGAACTGATCGGACTTACGCCGCATCCAAGAGATCGGCCCTACTCAAGCTGATCTGCATGGAACCGGCTGCAATGGAAGTTGGGCAAAACGACCGACTGTAGTCAGTACCCATGGGAGTGCAAGACAGCGCTCGCCGCCGTTTATTAACCCCCATAAAAACGATATAATAAGACAGGGCAGGGACTTAACGCCCTGCCTTCTGATTTGCTGGAGAAGCCGAAAATTTTAAGGGGATGGATCGATGGTTGACAAGAGGATAATGTTGCTGGACGGGAACAGCCTGCTGTTCCGTGCCTTTTACGCCTTACCGCTGCTGCAGACCAAGGATGGGATCTATACCAATGCCGTCTACGGTTTTCTCACCATGCTCAATCGGGTGGTGCGGGAACTTAGGCCCACCCACATCCTGGTGGCCTTCGACCGGGACCGGGTTACCTTCCGCAATGAGACCTTCACCGATTACAAGGCTACCCGCCGGGAGACGCCTACCGAACTGGGCGGCCAGTTCGCTCTGATCCGGGAGGTACTGGAGGCCATGAATATCGACTACCTGGAGATGCAGGGTTTCGAGGCCGACGATATCATCGGCACCCTGAGCCTGAAGGCGGAGAAGGAGGGCATGGACTGCATTATCGTCACCGGTGACAACGATAGCCTGCAGCTGGTGTCGGAGTGCACCCGCGTCTACATGACCAAAAAAGGAATCACCGAGATGGAGATATACGATCCCGCCAAGGTAAAGGAAAAATGGGAAGTCGATCCGGAACAGATGATCGAGATCAAAGCCCTGATGGGTGACACCTCCGACAACATACCCGGGGTGCCAGGGGTAGGGCCCAAAACTGCCATCAAACTCATCAAGGAATTTGGCAGCCTGGAGAATCTCTATGAACACCTTAACCAGGTTAAAGGCAAGAAATTGGTGGAAAACCTGGCTACTTATAAAGACCAGGCCTTCATGAGCCGCGACTTGGCTACCATAGTTCGGAACATGCAGATCGACCGGGAATTGGACGATTTTGAAGTCAAGGAAGTCAACCGTACCGAGTTGATCCCGCTTTATCAGCGGCTGCAGTTCAATAATCTTCTCAATGCCCTGCAGGAGTCGGCCCCGGCCGATGCAGCGGAGGCTGGTGAGGTCGAAGCTCACCGACTGACCGGTGAGGAGCAGGTAAACGAAATAATACGGGGTCTGGATGCTGCCGTGGGAGTAAGCATCCACCTGGAGGCCGATTATCACCATCCGATGTGGGCAAAGATCCAGAAGGTATACATTGCCGGCTCCGGGCAGGTTTATCTCATGGATGTGACCGAGGGGGGAGGGGACCAGCTGCAATGGCTGAAGCCCTTGCTGGAAGACCCGGCCATGCCCAAATACTTCCATAACGTCAAGTTTGCCCAGGTCCTGCTGTTGAGGCATAATATCCGTTTGCAGGGGGTCAAAGGAGACACCCTGCTGTTCACCTATGTGTTGGACCCGTCCTTCCCCAGCGAGGATCTGCGGGCTACTGTCGCCCACCACCTCCACCTGGACACTGCCAACAGCAGCGACGCCTTCTTGGCCGCCCAGATCAAGCCGGTCTACGACCTGCTGGCCCAACAGGCACCGCCTGAACTACAGGAACTGCTGGACAATCTGGAGATGCCCCTGTCGGATATCCTGGGAGAAATGGAGTTCTGTGGCATAAAGGTGGACCGCCGGACATTGGCGGTAATCGCCGACGATCTGGGTACCCGCATCCTAAAAGAAGAAGCCTGCATCGAAGATTTGGCCGGTTCCTCATTTAACATCAACTCACCCAAGCAACTGGGCAAGGTGCTGTTCGAAGACCTGGGCCTGCCCACCGCCAAGAAGACCAAGAGCGGCTATTCCACCGGACAGGAGGTACTGGAGGGCCTCATCGAGGCGCACCCCATAATCCCCCACATCCTGGAGTACCGCCAGCTATCCAAATTGAAGTCGACCTATGCCGATGCGCTCCAGAATCTGATCCATCCGCAAACCGGCCGGGTACACACCATCTTCAAACAGGCCATCACCGCTACCGGGCGGCTGTCGAGCGTAGAGCCCAACCTGCAGAATATCCCCATCCGCATGGAGGAAGGCCGCCGCATCCGCAAGGCTTTTGTAGCCACGGACAAGGATTGGGTGATCTTTTCCGCCGATTACTCCCAGATAGATCTGCGCTGCCTGGCCCATATAAGCGGGGACCCTACTCTGATAGATACGTTTAACCGAGACATAGACATCCACACCCGCACGGCCTCGGAGATATTCAACGTGCCTATCGAGATGGTGGACGAGGAGTTGCGGCGACGGGCCAAGGCCGTTAATTTTGGCATCATCTATGGGATAAGTGATTTTGGGCTGGCCCGCAATACCGGGGTGAGCCGCCAGGAGGCGGGCCGATATATAAAGGAATATCTGGATGCCTATCCGGGTGTGCGCCAGTATATGCAAGATGTAGTCGATTTCGGGACCGAGACCGGTTACGTGGAGACTATCCTCAGGCGGCGCCGTTACCTTCCCGATCTGCGCGCCAAGAACAAGATGGTACAGTCCTTTGCCCGGCGCATGGCCTTGAATACGCCTATCCAGGGCAGCTCAGCCGATATCATCAAGCTGGCCATGCTGAAAGTGGTGGAAGCATTGAAGGAGCGGCAGCTGCGCTCCCGCCTGCTGCTGCAGGTCCATGACGACCTGGTGATGGAAGTGCGCAAGCAAGAACTGGAAGAAGTTGCGGCGCTGGTAAAGGATTGCATGGAATCGGCCTGCCAACTGAAGGTACCATTGCTGGTGGCCATGAAGGCGGGCAGCAACTGGTACGATATGCAGAGCTGGGAGTAGAGCCATGAATCAAGTCAATATAAGGAGTGGGCAAGGTGCCTGAATTACCGGAGATAGAGACCATCAAAAACTCCCTGGAGACGATCGTCGGAGCCCGCATAATCGGGACCGATTTCCGGCGCCAGGATATTATCAAGCGGCAGGATTTCGCCCCCGATCGGCTGGACGGCATGGTTGTCCGATCGATAGGCAGGAGGGGAAAATTCCTGATCATTTACCTGGAAAAAGAATATTATTTGGTAGTCCACATGGGTATGAGCGGGCGTTTCTATCTCCTGCCCGCCGGTGAAAAGGCCGAAGCGCCCCATATACACCTTGTCATCCATCTCGATGACGGCCATCAGCTGGTTTACCAGGATCCCCGCCGCTTCGGGGGCATTCGGTTATGCCGTGACCTTCAGCCGGTGTTCGGTCATATGGGGGTGGAACCGCTCTCCCAGCGGTTCACCGCCCGCTACTTGGCTGAGTTATGCCAGGGGCGCAAGGTGGCCATAAAGAACCTGCTCCTCAATCAGTGCCTGATCGCTGGGATAGGCAACATCTATGCCGACGAAGCCCTGTTTCGGGCCCGGGTGCGGGGTACCAGACCGGCCGGGAGCCTGAGCCGGGCCGAGATCAGGAATCTGAACCGGGCTATAAAAGCAGTCTTGAAGGAGAGTATCCGAGAACAGGGTACTACCTTCCGAGACTACCGGGATGGCTGGAACCGGGAGGGTAATTTCCAGAACTTTCTCAATGTGTACGGCAAAACCGGCTGGGACTGCCCGGAGTGCGGGCGACCCATAGAAAAGGAGATAATCGGCGGCCGCAGCAGCCACTACTGTGCCCACTGTCAGAAATAAGCAGACCTCACACCTTCCCGTCTGTATTCATATAGTAGCAATGAAATGAATATAGGTAGGGGAGGGTAACACTTGGAATTCTTGTTGATCGGCCTGTTCGCGCTGGCGGTCAGCGCCGATGGATTTGCGGTAGGGCTGGCCTATGGGTTCAGGAAAATAAAAATCCCGTTGTTGTCGCTGTTGGTTATCTGTGCCGCCTCAGCCAGTTCGGTGACGGCAGCCATGCTGCTGGGGCGGGGATTATCCTCGTTATTGAGCCCCGTGCTCGCATCCCGCCTGGGGGCCCTCACCCTCATCGGCATCGGCTTGTTTTTTTTATTGCAATCCCTGCGCCAGCAGATAAGCTCCATCGAAGAAAACGGCTTCAATCCACTGCTATCATTCAAGATAAGACCGCTGGGCATAATAATCCAGATACTCAGAGAGCCGTCCAGCGCCGACTTCGACCATTCGGGCGAGATCGGTTCCCGGGAGGCGCTTTTTCTCGGCCTGGCCCTGGCCATGGATGCATTCGGTGCCGGCATCGGTATCGCCATGGCCGGCTATAATATTTTGTTCACTGCCATCGCAGTAGGTATGGTAAAATTTTTATTAGTCGGCGGCGGCCTGTTGCTGGGCCGCACGGTGGCGAGGGAGAGCTGGCAGGGTCTGCCCACCGCCCTCACTGCTTTGATATTGCTGGCCATAGGTATTTCGGAGTTGATCCGTTAATGGAGAAAAGGATGAAGATAATCGGTTTGACCGGGGGGATAGCCAGCGGTAAGAGTACCGTCTCCCAGAAGCTGGCCGAACTCGGGGCAGTGATCGTCGACGGCGACAAGATCGCCCATAGAGTCATGGAGCCGGACTGGCCTGCCTATAAAGAGGTAGTGGAACATTTCGGGACCGGAATTCTGGACCCGGACCAGACCATCGACCGGAGTAAGCTGGGTGCTGTCGTTTTCTCCGACCCGGCCCAGATGAGAGCCCTCAATCGGATCGTGCGTCCTTATATATATGAAGCCATCGATAAAGAGATCGGGATCAAGCGGCTAGCCCACCCCAATGCGGTCCTGATCTTGGACATACCGTTGCTTTTCGAAGCCCGGCTGGACCAGATCTGCGACCAGGTATGGGTGGTGTGGGTGGACCGCGATACCCAGGTCAACCGGCTAATGGCACGTAACTCCCTTACCCGTGAAGAGGCCATCCGCCGGATCGACTCACAGATGCCCCTGGATGAGAAAGCCCGACGGGCACATATCGTTATCGATAACAACGGCAGCATGGAAGAGACTCTCCGCCTGGCCACCAAATACTACCTGGATATTCTCCGCGATCACCAAATATGATGTCATAACAACGGGCTGGGAGGCTTGTAATTTGCGTCTTACCAAAAAGTCCCGACTGAGAGTATTTCTGTGGTCGGCGGTAGCTCTGTTCCTATTGGTAACAGCTACTTTTCCGCGCTGGATCACCCTTTTTTACCCACGCCCGCACCAGGAACTGGTATATTCGATGGCGGCTCGATATGATGTCGACCCTTTTCTGGTCTTCGCCATAATCCGGGCCGAGAGCAAGTATCAGACCTGGGCGGAATCCCCCCGGGGCGCTAAGGGGCTTATGCAGATAATGCCGGATACAGCGGCCTGGATCGCCGCCCAGATGAAGATCGGAGATTTTGAAGCGGAGGCCTTGTATGACCCGGAGATGAACATCCGCATGGGGTGCTGGTATTTGAGTGACATCCAGGAGGAATTCGAAGGCAGCCTGCCGCTCACCGCGGCAGCCTACAATGCCGGCCGCGGCAAAGTCAACCAATGGCGGGAGGCCGGCCAGTGGAGCGGCAGTGCGGAAGATCTGAAGGATATCCCCTTTCCCGAGACCCGGGAATACGTCAAAAACGTTCTGGCCAATTACCGTGCCTACCATGCCATCTATGACCATGGCCGGGTCGGCAGCCGACAGGAAATGGTGATTCAAATACTGGGCAAAACTTAAGAGGGCCATGCCGACGGCCGGGTCCAGGTCCCGTACGGCATTGATATCGGGACAAGTGTCCTCACCGTAACATTTGATCCTCAGTAAGACAAGCAGATCAGCTTAGGGCTGGGTGGTTCATTTCACCCATGGGAAAGGTATATCCCCGGCACCCTGGGGGTGGAGACATGCAGTGGCTTGCCCTATTATAATGGGAGCAGTGAATGAATTAGGCAAAGGAGGCTCCAAAATGTTCGAACGAGAATACCGAGAAAAACTGAGGACTCCAGACGAGGCGGCCAAGGTGGTCAAATCCGGGGATTGGGTCGACTACATGTATTTTAATGGGTATCCCAAGGCCTTGGATAAAGCCCTGGCCAAACGCAGGGATGAACTTTTCGGGGTCCATATCCGCAGTGGGATATCGTTGCCTCCCTTGCCGGCAGTACCCCTGAGTGATCCCACTATGAAGCATTTTCAATGGGACAGTTGGCATTTTGGGGCTTTTGACGCCAAATTGGCAGACCAGGGTATCTGCAGTTTCTCGCCGCTCCTATACCACGAGGTACCAGGTTATTACCGCAACCGTGAGGTGGAAGTCGATGTGGCCATGATGAGGGTTTGCCCGATGGACAGGTTCGGCTATTTCAACTTTGGCATCAATGCCTCTCATTGTGAGGCCGTACTGGAGAATGCCCGTATCGCTATCGTTGAGGAGAACGAATCCATGCCTTACGTCTACGGTGGTCATGGCAACCAGATTCACATCTCCGAGATCGATCTCATCGTCCGGGGTGAAAACGAGCCGATGGCTAACGCGCCTATACTGGAGGCTTCCGAGGCGGAAAAAAGGATTGCCCAGTATCTGCTCGAGGACATCCACGACGGATGCTGCATACAGTTGGGGATAGGCGGGTTGCCCAATTATTTGGGTAAACAGATCGCGGCGGCAGGGCTCAAAGACCTGGGGGTGCATACCGAGATGATGGCCGACGCCTATGTGGAGATGTGGGAAAAAGGTTGTATCACCGGGGCCAAAAAAGAGCTGGACCGCAAGAAGATGGTCTGCGCATTTGCCCTGGGGTCACCTGGCCTCTATGATTTTATGGACCATAATCCCATGATCGCCTGCTATTCGGTGGACTATTCCAACAACCCCTATGTTATAGCCCAGATCTCCAACATGATTTCCATAAATGCCTGCCTGGAAGTTGATTTTTATGGCCAAGTAGTTTCCGAGATGCAGGGCCCTCGGCAGATAACCGGGACCGGCGGGCAATGGGATTTTGTCTACGGAGCCTATCATTCCAAGGGCGGCAAGAGTTTTCTCTGCATGCCATCGACATTTAAGACCAAAGGCGGCTTGATCCAGTCCCGGATCAGACCCCAATTGACCCCGGGTGCGGCCTGTACCATTTCCCGGCAGTTGTCCCATTATATTGTCACCGAATACGGAAAAGCCCTGATGAAGTGCCAATCCATCTGGGTCAGGACCGAGAACCTGATCAACATCGCCCACCCCGATTTCCGGGAGGAATTGATCGCGGAAGCCGATAAAATGGGCCTCTGGAAGAGGACCAACAAGATAGCTCCTTAGATTTCTTCCGATAAAACGAATTGCTGACGCATTACCGGTCTCCCCTTCAGCGGACAGTTGCACGATGGCCGCTAAAAAGGGGAGCTTCTTTTTGCTGCTGCCCCCATCCTTTGACCCGGTCCAACCATAAGGGCTTTTTGTACGGTCAACCGCCTCCTGCCAACACCTGTGACTAACTGTGGTGCTCCCGAATATCGGGACAGCCCGGGGCATATAATAGGATAGGACGAGTTGGGGGAGGTATCGTGGATGTTTAAATACAGGCGCCCATATGGCTACAGGATTCGGCCCAGATATAGTCTGCCATACAAGAGGATCGCGGTGGCGGCCGGTTTGGTACTGTTGGCCGTGGCGGGATTCTTCGCGCTCCGCCAGGCGGTCTACGTCAACAGCCTGAGCAGCCGGCCCATGCAGGTGGCAGTAGTGGAGGCTATCGATAACCTGCAACCGGCCTTGCTGGCCAATCATGCCCAAGTGCTGGCGGCCAGCGCGGTTTATGAAGGATTGGTATATTACGATGAAAAGAGCAGGGAGGTCAAACCCCTGCTGGCTGATAAGTGGGAGTACTCTGAGGACGGAAAAGTCCTGACCATCGAACTCAAAAAAGACATCGTTTTCAGCAGCGGCCGGCCGGTCACCGCCGCCGCGGTCAAATCGGCCTGGGAAAGAAACATGATCTCGACCGGCGATTGGTCCAACCAGTGTCTGTATCTGCGCATCGGCGGGGCCGGGGAATATTTGACCGGCAAGCTCAAGGAGATATGGGGCATCGAAGCCACCGGCGAGCGCACCTTGAAGATAACCCTCAACAACCCCGACGGGGCCTTTATCTATGCTCTCACCAACCCTATATTTTGGGTCATCGATACCGCCGTTGAACCGGAGCGCGGTGCTGCTTACCCGGGGACGGGGCCGTATACTGTCCAGCAGCAGGCCAAGGACAGCCTGATCCTGCTCCGCAATGATGGGTATCATCAGGGACTGCCACATTTGGCGGCTGTCAATTTCACCCGCTACCAGGATGAGGAGAAGGCCCTGGCCGCATACAAGGAGGGCAAGGTGGATTTCCTGGACCGTCTGCCCCTGGCTCAACTCCCTGCTCTGAACGCCGACAAGAACTACCAGGACCTGCTGGTCCAAAAACCGCTGATGGAGGTTTACTGGTTGGGCTTCAACCTCAACTACCAGCCCTTCGCCAACAATTACCTGCTGCGCCGGGCCCTCAATTATGCCATCGACCGGGAGACGATAATCAAGAACGTCCTGGGCGACAGCTGTCTGCCCGCCAAAGGGGTCCTGCCAACGGGGGTGGCGGCATATAATGAACACGTGCGGGGTTATGTGTATGACCCGGATAAGGTGCAGCAGCTGCTGGCTGATGCCGGCTACCCCGGGGGCAAGGGGTTGAAACCACTCACCCTGACTGTGAACAACGATCCCGGCCACCGCCAGGTGGCCCTGGAAGTGGCCCGGCAGCTGGGCCTGCAGGGGATAACCGTTCAGGTCGTGGAGCAGGACTGGGGCTACTACACCAAACAGATCACCAACATGCGCCTGAGCTTCTTCCGGCTGGGATGGAAAGCCGACTATGCCGATGCCGACAATTTCTTATATACCCTCTTCCACAGTTCCACCGCCGGCAGCAACCTGGTAGGCTATAAGAATCCCCAGGTCGACAAACTGCTGGACGACGCCCGGGCTCAGTACAAGGATGAAGGCGCCCGCATCAAACTGCTGAAGCGGGCGGAGGAGATAGTGGTGGACGATGCGCCTTGCCTGTGGCTGTTCCAGAAGAAGTCGACCGTACTGCTTGGCAGAGATGTGCGGGACTTCCAGGTCGACTGCATGGAGCGGGTCAACTGGGCGGAGATGGGGATTTCCTCATGACAATCCGCGTGCGGTCCAGGCCAAGGTAGCATTGTTCAGCCCGGCGGCGGCACCTGGCGATAGGGTGCGGGCAAGGCGAAATACCGAGGAGAAATACCGTGGCAGGACCTATAACTCATTCCATTGACACGGTTTTGGGAGTGACGTATAATAATGCATGGTCGTCATAAACGGCCATCCACCCATATAGTCTTGCGGCGGTGGTGGAATCGGCAGACACGTGCGTTTGAGGGGCGCATCTTTCACGAGGTGCGGGTTCAAGTCCCGCCCGCCGCACCATAATTGTTACCATCTATTGATAAAAAGAATATTTTCGATGGGTGGTTTTTATTTTGCCCTGAAAGCTGGTAATAAAGCTGTTCTTGTGTTTTACGGGAGCAGTTTTTGTTGTTTTGCAGTAGATTATTTTGTGATTGCGAGACAGAATCCGGTTGTTTTTCCGGTAAAGTTGTAGGGGGAAATCGTTGAAAGTTAGCTCTGTTTCTAATGATCGCGGGCTCCTCGTTTCTCGGTATTTACCCCTAAGGTTAATTACAATCTTGACCTTGCCATCTGTTCGTGCTATAGTAAATTTACCTCGGAGGTAAATTGAAAAACGAGGTGATGGATTGCAGATAGAGTATAAGAGCCGTGGACTCGAAAAGGTGTGTACAAACGCTCACGAGGCTGAAAAGAAACACGGAAAAAACATGGCGGCGAGGATACACCAGCGAATAGATGAAATAACTGCTGCGGATTCCGTCGAAATGCTGATTCAATATAAAATTGGCGGCTGCCACATACTAAAGGGAGATAGAAAAAAACAATATGCCATGGTTTTAATTCAGCCCTACCGCCTCGTTTTCGAGATGAAAGGTTCTGAGATTCAAATTGTCCGTATCATAGCAATCATAGACTACCATTAAAATCTGTGGCATAAGAAGGAGGTAGCACAGATGGTGAGAAGCCGTACAATAATTGCATCACCACCAGGCGCGACCATAAAGGAGCAGCTTGTTGACAGAGGAATGAGCCAGAAAGAGTTTGCTCGGAGAATGGATATGTCTGAAAAGCATATCAGTAGGCTTATCAATGGTGAAGTCCAGTTGACCCCTGACATGGCCATGCGTCTTGAGATGGTGCTTGGGGCTCCTGCACAGTTTTGGAGCAGCTTAGAGTCCGTCTACCGTGAGAAGCTTGCAAAGGCCAACGCTGAGAATGAAATGGATGCAGATATAGAAATAGCAAAAAAGTTCCCTTACAAAGAGATGTCAAAAAACGGATGGGTTCCGGCAACAAGCAAAGCTAAAGAAAAGGTGGTCCATCTCCGTAAACACTTTGAAGTAGTTCAGCTTGGTCTGCTCCAGGGCGCTTTAATTCCTGGTATAGCCTGCAGACGCTTAGCTGACCATGAAAAAGCCGATTACGCTTTGTATGCATGGGCGCAGAAAGCTAAACTTGAGGCAAGACATGTCAATACGAAACCCATCGATATAAACAAGCTCTCGAATATAATACCGCATATTAGGAAGATGACGCGGGAGAATCCTGGGATATTTTGCGGCGAGTTAGTCAGTATGCTTGCCGACTGCGGTATAGCGATTGTTTTTCTTCCTCATATTGGTGGATCATTTTTGCATGGTGCTACATTCTATGACGGAGGTAAAATCGTCATGGGACTGACTGTGAGAGGCAAAGATGCAGATCGCTTTTGGTTTAGTCTTTTTCATGAAGTTGCCCACATTATTTATGGGCACATTGGTCAGCCGAATGGCACTTCAGATGCGGATGAATCTGCCGCGGATGAATTCGCAAAGGAGACTCTAATCCCAAGCGAGGAATTCGATTCGTTTATTGCAAAGAAAGATTTCACTAAATCATCACTTGTTCAATTTGCTAATATGGTTGAAATTGATGCTGGCATTGTGGTTGGAAGGCTGCAAAAAGAAGGTTATATCGAATATAGTTGGTACAACGACTTAAAAACCCAATATAAGATTATTGCATAGCATAAAGCTAAGCGAATAGAGAAGCATCTGTTTTCAATGGGCAGGTGCTTTTTTATGCCCATTTTCAGGAGGAAAACTATTCTAGCTGGGTTAATATAGCCCCGAGCCAGTCCGGCGAACAGTCTGCATGGCAACGCTTACAGCTTTTTCTTCGGCAGTGCAAAATGAACACCCCTACCCCGAATCGTTGAAGGATTGACCAGCGGTGTGCCTTTGTATCATTTTATAGTAGGTTAGCCATAAAGTAATCAAAGCCTTTGCATTTTAGCAGAGGCTTTTGTTTTTAAGGGATTTTATCTTCCCTCGGCAGGTGCAACGTTCGATTCCGGGCCATTTGCTAGGGTATTTGACTTTGATCGCTAAGTCCAGTCTCATTAATCGCA
>JBEHWJ010000045.1:0-16310 GCA_040217755.1 Syntrophomonadaceae bacterium
AATTTCTTTTACTTTTCTTTTGGATATAGTAGATTTTTTTCTACCTGGTATTTTTACTGGGTTGAAAGTTTTTTGTTTCTGTTTTCCGGTTTTGGTTAGGATTTTTGTCTTAGGTGTTCCTTGGAGCTTAGACATAGTATACGCAGGCCAAAACCTGATGTCAACAATTGTGAAAGTTAGAATTTTCTTAATGTTTTATTACTGGCAATACTGGAGTACATTTGTTCAAGGCGGGTATTCCGGCCACCCAGCCGACCGCTTCCCACCAGACTTTACCATTAATTTCGTATACATATTTAATATAAGACCAGGAGGACTTGATTATGTTTGGAGCTATAGCCGGCGATGTAATAGGATCGTATTTCCAAGGTTTCCCCACCAAACGCACTGATTTCACCATGTTCCAGCCCGGGACCCGGTTCACCTGCGGCACCGTCCTGACCGTGGCGGTAGCTGACTGTGTCCTTAATGGGCTGGAGTACGCCCGGACTTTCCGGGAATATGCCCTTAAGTACCCCCAGGCCGATTACGGCGGCATGTTCCGGCGCTGGGCCGATTCAGGCTCCCTGAATCCCTACAATAGCTGCGGCAACGGTTCAGCTATGCGGGTGAGTCCGGTGGCCTTCGCCATCGACAACTATGATTGCATGATAAAAGAAGCCAAGCGCAGCGCGGCCGTCACCCATAACCATCCCGAAGGGATAAAGGGGGCCCAGGCCATTGCCAGCGCCATCTACTGGGCGCGGAGGGGGCAGGGTAAGCCATTTATCAGGGAGCAGGTCCAGGTCCGTTTCGGCTACGACCTCTCCCCCACCCTGGACCAAATCCGTCCCGACTATGATTTCGACCAGACCTGTTCCGGATCGGTTCCCCAGGCTATCATTGCCTTCCTGGAATCCGATGACTACGAGGACTGCATCCGCAAGGCTATCTCCCTGGGCGGGGACAGCGGCACCATCGCCTGCATGGCCGGGGGCATCGCCGAGGCTTATTACCGGTTTATCCCCGGTCATATCGTGGAGAAGGTCGGCCGGATATTGGACCCGGACTTAGCGAAAGTCATCAACCAGTTCCAAAGCCGGTTCGTTTTGCCGCAGGAGTACAAAAAAGCCTAGACCCATACCGCCGGCACCGGAGCGGTTCGAGACCACTGAAGAAGTCTCTGAAATGTGTCATGCTGAGCTTCAGCGAAGCATCTTGCAGCTGTATAAAGGCCCTAATACAGTATTGTTGATGAGATCCTTCGTCGCCTTCGGCTCCTCAGGATGACAAATAAGTGTCACTCTGAACGCAGTGAAGAGTCTAGGAACTCCTCAGGATGACAAATAAGTGTCACTCTGAACGCAGTGAAGAGTCTATTAACTCCTCGGGATGACAAAACAGGTACTTAATCAGTGGTCTCGGACGGTTCTGCATTGGCGTTTCCTAGGCCATTGATTTAATGGGATTCTTGCGGTATTATAGATATGCTGGAAGAAAATTTCCAGCCCGGATATAATCAAGGAAGTGCGACAGTAGTCGCTGCCCCCCGAAGACCACAGATTAGTTCCAAACCCCGACGTGGAAACATAGACCAATCGTTCGAAGTACATCGAAGACTATCGTCCATTGTGCATTCATGCTGATGGATTGTTCTGATTGCGTGTTCACAGCCGTCAGTTGAGACGGCTTTTTTTATGGTGTTTTCACTGCGGCATCCAGCAAGAGAGGAATAATACAGTGAAATTCATGCCC
Source organism: Syntrophomonadaceae bacterium (assembly GCA_040217755.1). GTDB lineage: Bacteria > Bacillota > Syntrophomonadia > Syntrophomonadales > Syntrophomonadaceae > PHAA01. Next base: position 1,735 of record JBEHWJ010000045.1, read on the forward strand.
GGTTACGGCCTTCGCAACCATATGCAAAAAGATGAGCGTGGAACTGAGAGCGAACTCCGTGCCTATGCTTTCTATACGGTAGAAGATTTATTGGCATATCTGTCCACCACCCCAACTGGCCTCACCAGTAATGAGGCTGAGAACCGGCAGCACGAATATGGAAAAAATGTTATCACCATAAAGAAGAAAAATTCATTACATAGGTTGAGAGAAGCAGTCATTAATCCCTTCAATGTCATTTTGCTGCTCGTGGCAGTGGTTACGTATTTTACCGATGTGGTGGCATCATCAAAACCCGACTATCTAACCGTTGTTATCATTTTAATGCTTGTGTTCATTTCAGGCCTGGTGTCCTTTGTGCAAAGCCAACGCTCCAACGCTGCCGCTGAAAAGCTATCCCATATGATCTGCAATACAGCAGATGTATGGCGGGATGAAGGTCTGGTTGCCCTCCCTATGGACGAAGTCGTCCCGGGAGATATTGTGCGGCTTTCAGCGGGCGATATGCTCCCCGCGGATGTACGGTTTTTGACCACCAAAGACACGTTCGTCGATCAAGCGGTTTTGACCGGTGAATCAAATCCGGTGGAGAAGTTCAGTGATGCCCAAAATAAACAGGATGATACCCTCACGGATCTGCCAAACATTGGTTTTATGGGCTCCAATATTATCAGCGGCAGTGCCTCGGCTCTGGTTGTGGCCACCGGCAACCATACATATTTCGGGTCGATGGCGAAATCCCTGTCGGGCGACAGAGCGAAATCCAGCTTTGAACGGGGCGCAGATTCGGTCAGCAGGTTATTGGTTCGGATGATGCTCGTAATTGCTCCCCTTGTGCTTCTGATTAATGGATTGACCAAGGGAGACTGGGCCAGCGCGTTCCTTTTTACCACCAGCATCGCCGTAGGACTTACCCCGGAGATGCTGCCCGTGATCATGACCTCGACGTTGGCCAGGGGCGCGGTTTCCATGTCCAAACGCCAGGTGATCGTCCGAAATCTGGGCGCGATACAGATATTGGGCGAAATGGATGTGTTATGCACCGACAAAACCGGAACGCTGACAGAGGATAAGACTGTCCTGGAAAAGTACTTGAACCTGCATGGCGAGGATGACGCTCGCATATTGCGGTATGCTTATCTTAACAGTTATTTTCAGACTGGCCTGAAAAATCAGATCGATATTGCCATCATCGACCGAGCCATAGAAAACGGGCTTCAAGATGTAACAGATGGCTATAGTCACGTAGACGAAATACCTTTTGATTTTTCACGCCGCAGGATGAGCGTGGTTTTACAGGACTCAAACGGAAAACGCCAGCTCATAACAAAGGGTGCAGTAGAAGAAGTCATCGAAATTTCGTCTTTTATAGAAATTCAGGGACGCGTTTTGTCGATGGATGAAGAGACCCGGCGTATAGCCCTGGCAACCTATCAAAAGCATAATACCGACGGCTTGCGGATGCTTGCCGTGGCGAAGAAAAAAGGTGTTCCCAGCAGTGGGACGTTCAGCGTATCAGATGAACAGGGTATGGTTTTGATCGGCTTTGTAGGTTTCCTCGACCCGCCCAAAGAAAGTGCCAGGGCGGCCATTACCGCCCTTGGTAAACATGGTGTGCGAACGGTGGTCTTGACTGGGGATAGTGAGGGGGTAACCTTACAAGTCAGCGGCAAGGTAGGTGTGAATACATCTCAACTGCTGACCGGCCGAGACATCGACAAGATGGACGATGCGGCGCTGCTGGATGCACTGAAGATCTGTGATTTGTATGCAAAACTATCGCCGTCTCAAAAGGAACGGGTAGTGAAAGCATTTCAGACGGCAGGGCACACAGTAGGTTATTTGGGTGATGGCATTAACGATGCGCTTCCGCTGCGCCAAGCCGATGTAGGGATTTCAGTAGACAGCGCCGTGGATATCGCCAAGGAAACCGCCGACATCATCCTCCTGAGAAAAGATCTGATGGTCCTTGAAGAAGGTGTCATTGAAGGCCGTCGTACTTTCGGGAATATCATGAAGTATATCAAAATGGCGGTGAGCGGTAATTTGGGCAATATAATCTCGGTCATGGCGGCCAGTATCTTCCTGCCGTTCTTACCGATGCTGCCGGTACAGATATTGACCCAAAACCTGTTGTGCGATTTTTCCCAAATGGGTATGCCCTTCGACAACGTAGATGACGAATATATCAGACAGCCTCGAAAATGGGAAACCAAATCCATCAAATCGTTTATGGCCTTTATTGGCCCGGTCAGTTCTATCTTCGATATCCTTTGCTTTGCTGTCCTGTGGTGGGTAGTAAAAGCCAATACACTGGAGTTATCTCCCTTGTTTCAAAGTGGATGGTTTGTGTTCGGCACAGTATCACAAGTGATGGTTATCCTTATTATCCGTACAGCCAGGATTCCCTTCCTGCAAAGCAGGCCATCCCTGCCACTCCTTCTCTCCACGTCTATTGTTGCGGTGATGGTGCTTATGGTGGGCTTCAGAAGCCTTGCGGTCGGCCTTGATATGATGCCGCTGCCGGCCTCATTTATACCGTGGCTGGCGGCGATTTTGGCCGGGTATCTCCTGTGTGTACAGTTGGTCAAAAAACCATATATGCGCCGCTACGGTGAGTGGATATGATAGGGCCTCTCAGGGTAGGGATAGTGGGAGGCCGCAAAGCCAAGCCGGCAGCTGCACCATGGTTGATTGGTCAAATCAGGTGGATGTCTCAGGCCTGATTACGGTAGAATGAGTTTAATTGCGGCCTATACAAGCCCTGGTTATTACCAACCATCTCCCTGCGTCAAAAAAGACCGGGCACCACTAAAGATATTCGAAAGGATGACACTTATGACACTGCGCCGGGCCATTCTAAATACCCTGAAGGAAAACCCCGGGGCCTGGGTATCCGGGGAAGCGCTCAGCGACAGCCTCAACGTATCCCGGACGGCGATATGGAAGCAGATAAAGCATCTTTTGGACGAGGGCTATGAAATCGAATCCGCCCCCAAGAAGGGATACCGGATGAGGAGCACCCCGGACCTGCTCTCGCCCGACGAGGTGTGCGCCGATCTGGCCACCGCGGTGTTTGGCCAGCAGGACTATTTCTATTTCCGGGAGATCGATTCGACCAATAATTATGCCCGGGATGCCGCCCGGGAAGGGGTGCCGGAAGGGACTATCGTGGTCGCGGAGATGCAGACGGCCGGGAGAGGGCGCCGGGGCCGGGGTTGGTTTTCGCCCTCCCGCCAGGGTATCTATATGTCCATAATCCTCCGGCCGGACATGCCCCTGCCACAGCTTGCCCGGATACCCCTGGTGGCAGCGGTGGCCCTGGCTGAGACCATTCGCGCCGCGGTTGGCCTCGACGCCCGTATCAAGTGGCCCAACGACATCCTGGTAAACAATAAGAAAATTGCCGGCATACTGTCGGAAGCGGTAGCGGATATGGATGGCATCGACTACGTGGTAGTAGGATTCGGCCTCAATTTCAGCAACGACCCGGGTGAATTTCCTCCCGACCTGCGTATGCCCGCCACCTCGGTTCAAGCCGAGGGAAGCCGGCCTTTCTCGAGGGTAGGGCTTATGCAAGACCTCCTGTATAATCTGGAGCAGTCTTACCAGCAGCTCCTGGCCGGTAATTTCGATACCGTCCTGGCCAAGGCCAGGGAACTGTCGATGGTGATCGGACAAAACGTGAGGCTGGAGACCAACCAGGGTCATATCATCGGGAAAGCGATAGATCTCAATGAGAATGGTTACCTGGTCGTAGTCGGCCGGGGTGGCTCGGTTCAGACCGTGATGTCCGGAGAGATCGAGGTTATAGATTCTGCCAACGCCAGTAAATAATTATTGTCAACCATTTCTGATTGTGTGGTTGACAATGCTCTTTCCGGGCCGCATAATTTAGCTAACCAATTCGATTTCATTGGTTGGCCCTTTTTTATTTCATCCTCTTTTCAAAGGTGGTATTTATCCATGCCCATGACCGAATCCAACCGACTGCGCCAGATGGTTTACGCTTCGATGTTCGGGGCTTTGACCGCTATCGGTTCCCTTATCGTCATCCCCCTGCAGCCGGTGCCCATAACCCTACAGACCCTGTTCACCAGTTTGGCCGGTGTCCTCTTGGGGGGATATACCGCGGCTTGGAGCCAGATCATCTATGTTCTGCTGGGGTTGATCGGTTTGCCGGTTTTTGCGGGCGGCAAAGCCGGCCTGGGCACCCTCTTGGGACCCACCGGCGGATATCTGCTCGGCTTTATCGCCGGGGCTTACGTGATCGGCAAAATCACCGAACAGAAGGAGAAACCAGGTTTGGCTTGGATCGGTTTGGCTTTGGCAGCCGGCAACCTGGTCATTTATGCTTTAGGGGTTGCCCAACTCTCCCTCGTGGCCCGCTTGTCATGGCTTGAGGCCTCGCTGCTGGGGGTGGTCCCCTTCCTGGCCGGTGACCTGGTGAAATTGGCGGCCGCCGCCTGGCTGGGGTTTAAATTCCGCGGCTATGTAAAGTATTAGGGTGCCTGGCTATGATCGAGATCAACGACCTGACCTTCCTTTACGATTCCAACCAAGGCCCGGCGCTGGAGAATCTGAACCTGTCCATAAAACCGGGTGAATATGTGGCCCTGATAGGTCCCAACGGCGGCGGCAAAACCACCCTGGCCAGACATTTCAATGGCCTCTTGACCCCTACTCAGGGGGCGGTATGGATAGACGGGCTCAATACCAGCTCTAGCAAAAACCGCAAAGAAATCCGCCGCTTGGTGGGCATGATATTTCAGAACCCCGATAACCAGATCGTAGGCATGACCGTGGAAGAGGATGTCGCCTTCGGACCCGGCAACCTGGGGCTGCCCCCGGCCGAAATACGGAGGCGGGTAGATAACGCTCTGGCTACGGTCGGTTTGTCGGAATGGGGAAAACGTCCGCCCCATACTCTATCCGGAGGCCAGAAGCAACTCTTGGCCATAGCCGGTTTGCTGGCCATGGACCCGACAACGATCGTTCTCGACGAACCCACCGCAGCCTTGGATGCATCCGGCAAAACTTCCGTCTACCGACTTATCGAACAGTTAAATAAACAGGGTATGACGATAGTATATGTCACTCAGGACATGGAGGAAGCGGCCCGGGCCGGGCGGGTGCTGGTGCTGCACCAGGGCCGGCTGGCAGCCGACGGAAGCCCGGCAGAAGTATTGACCCGGGTGGAATGGCTGCAAAGCCTGGGTCTGGCCCCACCCCGGTTGGTCCAGTTGATGCACCGGCTGAGGAATTCCGGATTCGACCTTGAGACCGATGGTTTCGATATCGAGCGGGTTTGCCAGGAGATCGGCCTATTGGTGGCCGGGCGCCGGCCCATGCTCGATAGGAAACCCAGGGGGGTGTGAGGGGGTGCATTTTCAGTATTATCCCCTGGATTCGCCAGTCCACCGGCTCGACCCCCGGGTCAAGATCATAGCGGTACTGATGGTCAGCATTCTTTTGTTCAAAGCCGGCCTGCCCGGCTTGGCCGCGGCCACCGGAATTTTCATCGCCATCAGCCTGGTCAGTCGTGTACCGCTGCTGGCAGTGTTCAAGTCTCTAAGACCGGTGCTGCCCTTTTTCGTCTGCCTGTTTATCCTGTATCTCTTAATCACTCCCGGCAGCCCGGTGCCTTTTCTGCCCCCGGGTCCGGTCAAGGTCACCGGGGAAGGATTGAGGCTGGGTTCTATCCAGGTAGGTAAATTTTTATTACTGGTCATGGCTGCTTCTATCTTCACTATGACTACCAGCCCGATCGAAATCACCGCTGGGTTGGAGAGACTGCTGCGGCCGACCAGGATTTTGGGCCTATCCTCTTATGACCTGGCGATGATGATTGCGCTGGCCTTCCGGTTCATCCCGGAACTGGTCGGCGAACTGAACTCCATCCGCCAGGCCCAGCAGGCCCGGGGAGCGGACTTCAATGAAGGCGGAATCAGAGGGAAAATCAGGTCGATGCAGGGGTTGGCCTCGGCCCTGGCAGTGAATATGTTCCGTCGCTGCGATGAATTGATCGACGCTATGGAAGCCCGTGGTTACCAACCGGGCGTACGCACCTATTTGCACCAACTCAGTTTTAGTTGGGCTGACTATGGTGCGCTGGCAGCATTGACCGTGCTGGCCGTGGCCGCCTGGATGTAGCCGCGGGATTTGGTACCTTCCGCCCAGATTGACAGGCTGAATGGGTTGAGGGGATAATATAGGAAAAAGGAGGGTGGCAGCATGGCTAAGCTTACTCAGGAAATGAAGGATATGATCGCTTCCCAGCAGAGTTTCGTCGCTACCGTCAGCAAAGACGGGACCCCCAACGTGGTCCCCAAAGGTTCCATGCGGGTCCTGGATGACGAGACTATCCTCTACCAGGAGGGATTCGGAGGCCAGACCCACCAGAACATACTCGACGGTTCCAAGGTGGCGATCACCGTGGTAGACCGCAAGACCCCCGACGGCTACCGCTTCATGGGCACCCCCCAGGTACATACCAGCGGGCCGCTCTTCGACCAGATTGCGGAAGCGGCAGAAAAGATGGGCCGGCCCAAGCCCCTGGCGGCGGTGAAGGTCCCGATCGAGGAGATCTATAGCGTCAAACCCGGCCGCAACGCCGGCAAAAGAATCGACCAGTAGGTTCCGTAATCATCGCACTATCCACGATTTTATGGTAAATCCGCCCCGATCCCGATCAAGTTTGACAATAAATCATTGCCGATAACACCGGTGGTAACAACCCCAGCCCAAAACGCCGCCCAAGGCACTCTGCCCTGGACGGCGTCACCTTATCCGGTCACCAAAAAAGGGATTTGTTTTGGTTTAACAAATCCCTTTAATGTTGCTCCAACGAACCTTTGTCGATTTCCCATCTGCCAAGTCTTATGATTTTGTTTCCCATTTTCAACTTTTTTCTTACTCCTTCATCTCTTGCGGTTTGGTTACTGGCTCCTTATTATCGTCTCCTGTCGTTTCATTTTTGTTTCCCTTTGATCTAATTTCTGTGAGTTAAAATTGGGCTTTTTTTTTTGTGCTCTGGGAGCTCTTATTTTTGGCCTTTTTTTTTTGGCCTTTTTTTGTGCTCCGGGAGCTTTTTTTTTTAGCCTTTTTTTAACTCTCTTTAGATCCGGGTTTTACAAACCTTCAACGACCTGATCCTGTAATAAGTTCCTTTCGCCTCCCCTCTCGAGATTTAGTGAATTTCCTTCACCGGTAGTTCGAATCGGTTGAATTGTTTCGTTTCCTCATTGAAGACTTTTTCGACTTTCCATCTTGGGTATTCCTTGGAGCTTAGTCATAGTATATGAGCGGGACCAACCGGTGTCAACAATTGTGAAAGTTAGAATTTTCATCAGCTGGCGGTCCCTAGTGGGCGCCTTTCATATCGATCTCCGCCCCGGGGAACAATACGTCGCAGCTGGTGCCGGCCATGGGCGGCTCACTGCGGAAGACGGTGATCACGTTCTTTTCCCCGACCCGGGCCAGGGAGGGGGCGAAATTACTCTTCCCTCCGTCGATCTGCAGATTGAAATAATGGTCGTTGTTGTCGTGGCATTTCTCGATGACCATGTCCCCGACCAGCTGGGCCTCCCCCAGGTATCGGGCGATATTGGCGTCGTAATCCTGGACGGTAAGCCCGTCGCGCTTCATCAGTTCCAGAGCGATCTCGTGGGGGCAGATGTACTTTATCCCGGCGGGCAGGAAGAAATAGCGGAAAAACTGCAAGGGCCGGATCATGCCCGCGCTGGCGGTTCCCGCATAGAGGTTGTTGGCCAGGTAATGCAGAACAAAGCCCCGCTGGCTCAAAATCTGGTAAAAGGTGCCGGCGCTGGCCTCCAGGTACTCAGATATGTAGAGGTTGAACAGGGTGATCTCGTTGGCCGATTTGTAAATATCATCGGCGATGATGAAGGCTGCGTAGGTCAGTTGCTCATCGTCCAGGATGGCGGTGTGCTCGAACATCGCTGCTCTTATCTGCTGCAGGGCGCCTTCCTTCTTCTCCTGGAGCGAGAAGCCGATCATCTGCGAGTATTCGAATATACTGTTGCGGTTCTGATTATCGAAGTAATCGGTGATCCTGGGAAACAACCATTCATTCATCGACAGGCCCCCTTATCGGCCGACAACCCGGTCATGCGGGTGTCATGTTTATCCTCTTGTATTATATACCCAATCGGGACGGCAGGCCCACCAAAGGTTGGCCGCCCTCTCCCGTCGCTGGATTCCTGGATTCAATGAGGTAACCGGGGTGCACTTTAAGCAGCCATGATTCAATGTCTCTCCCGGGAAGACTATCTTTGCGGCGGCTCCCACCGCTTGGCGGCCGCCTGTGATATACGGTCGATGACGATGGCCATGACCACGATCGCCCAGCCGGCTTCAAAGCCTTTGCCGACATCGATCCGGTTGGTGGCTTTGAGCACTTCCTCCCCCAATCCGCCGGCACCGATCATGCTGGCTATCACGACCATGGATAATGCCATCATGGTGGTCTGGTTGATGCCGGCCATCATGGTCGGCATCGCCAGAGGCAGCCGCACTTCCTTCATCAACTGCCAGGGGGTGGCACCGAAGACCAGGGCCGCTTCCTGGACCTCGGCCTCTACCTGGCGGATACCCAGGTTGGTAAGGCGTATCACCGGCGGCACCGCATAGATTACGGTGGCGATCACTCCCGGCACCTTGCCCAGGCCGAACAACATCAGGGCCGGGATCAGGTAGACCAGGCTGGGCATGGTTTGCATGGCATCCAGGATGGGTGTGAGTACGGCCATGCAGCGGTCGGATATGGACATGCCGATGCCGGTGGGAATCCCGACCAAGAGTGATATCAGTACGGCCACGATCACAATACCCAGGGTCTCCATGGCCACGTCCCAGAGCCCGAACATACCGACGGTCATCACCAACAATCCGGGCAGGATGGTCTTGATAAAACTGTGGGTAAGACGCCAGGAAACCAGCACCACTATTAATATCCAAGCCCACCAGGGTACCCACTTCAGGAAAGCCTCGATCTGCAGAAGTATACCCAGGACCAGGCTGGATAACCCGTCAAAGAAAGGGCCCCAGGCGACGATTAACCATTTGATGAAGGTCTGAATATACGGAGCGACATGGAATTGCCAATCATCGGGGAACATTCAGATTCACCTCCGCTCAGCTGCTATCAGCGGAGCAGAAGCAGTAATCCCAGGCAAAGGTCTGGCCGGGGGCCTCCTTTTCAAAGTACTGGCCGCCAGTCTGCGCTTCGGCGAGGTATGATGCGTCCGTTCGTCGGCGACGAAGCGCTCTACGTATTCGTCGGCCGGATTGTTGACAATCTCTTCCGGGGTGCCCTGCTGGACAAATTCCCCCTGCCGCATGACCGCCATACGGTCCCCTAAACGCACCGCCTCGGCTAGATCATGGGTCACAAACACGATCGTCTTCTGGACCTCCTGCTGCAATCCGCTCAGGACCTCCTGCATCTCCCGCCGAATCAAGGGGTCCAGCCCGCTGAACGGTTCATCCATCAGGAGCAAGTCGCTCTCTTGGACCAGGGCCCGGGCGATGCCGACTCTTTGCCGCATCCCCCCGGAAAGCTGGGCCGGATAATGCTCCTCCCAGCCCTTGAGCCCCACCCGATTGATAGCCTGGCGGGCTTTTTTATAACGGTCATCGACGGGTACCCCCCGCAGCTTCAGACCGAAGGCCACATTGTCTATAACCCGGCGATGGGGCAACAAACCATAATGTTGAAAGACCATGGCGGTCTCGTGGCGGCGGAACCCGGTTATCTCTTTTTCGTCCATTTCCGTGACGTTGCAGCCGTTGATGACGATCTCGCCCAGGGTAGGTTTCAACAAGCGCGGCAAGCAACGTATCAACGTGGATTTGCCGCTGCCGGATAAGCCCATGATTACAAATACTTCACCCCGCTGCACCTCAAATGATACGTTACGGACGGCAAAAACCGCTCCGGTCCTTTTTAAGTTGTCGATAGAACCCTCGCTGCGGGGATTAAAGTCCTGCGGTTGTGGGCCGAATACCTTCCATAATCCTCTGACTGCCAACATACTATCACCGGTTTTGGTATCCATAAACCTATTTCACCTCTTTCAGGGCCTGCTCCACCTTGGCGGCAACATCAGATGGCAACCACGCCTTCCAGGTATCCGGGTATTTCTGCAGGAAGTAGAGCGCGGCCTTTTCGGGGTCGCCTTGGTTTTGATTCATATAGGCCAGGAAATCGTTGTTCTGGGCCAGGTTAGTCTGGTATTTCGAAAGAAAATCGATAACTTCCGGCGCCCGGGCCACCAGGGAGGAATTCACCCCTTTTTGAACTTTGGCCGCCGGGTAGGCACAGCCCCGATTGCCGGGATCATCCCATATCGCCTGGTCATAAGCAGGTTCAGCCAGCAGGGTCATGTCCAGTTGCCCCATGACCCAGGTCGGTTCCCAATAGTAGCCCACCCACGGCTGGCCTTTTTCATAGGCGGCTACCATCGATGCTGACAGGGCTGCATCAGAACCGGTGCTGAATACTTGGAATGTTTTATCCAGTCCATAGTTTTTTATTTTGGTCTCATTTATTTCAGTACACACCCATCCGGGGGCGCTGTTGTGGAAACGGCCCTTGCCGGGAACTTCGGGACTTTTGAACAGCTCCCAGTAACGGGGGAGGTCGGTTACCGATTTTAAATCCGGCGCTACTGCCTGGATACCGCGGGCGGCATCACCTTTTATCATGTAGGTGGGTACGTACCAACCTTGAGGCGCATCCGGGAAATTCGAGCCCAGGTCCTTGACTGAGCCATCATTCACCATACCGGTCCAGGCCTCTTTGTAATTATCGACCCAGACCTCCATGGTGATGTCGATATCGCCCTTGGACATTCCTTGCAAGAGGGGCAGCGACTCCCCGAAAGTATAAGCTGGCGCGGGATAACCATAACCATGTTCCAGGATGAATCCCACAATACGGTTATGTACCTTTACACTGTCCCAACTCACATCGGCCAGTACCAGCTGGCCCTGTTTGGCTGTATTGCCACCGCCGCTGCAACCTGTCGCCAATAAACTGATTATGAGCAGAAGCGGGATAAACATGGCACGCAGTCGTTTAATAGATGTCTGTCTTCTGATTAACATAGATACCTCCTTATGTCTGATGGCACGTGGCGGCTCAGGCAGAGGAGGGCGGATGGAATTGACAGGGGTCGGGGAAGGAAAAAAGCAACCCAGCGGCAGTTCAACACCGCCCCGGAATAAGGATTGGGATTGGCAGATATTCTTCCCTTCTCGCTTGCGAGGTTAGCTGACGGATTCGGGACGGGACTCCCTACCTTTCGGATTCACCCCTAATATTGGTTCCCCCGCTCTCTGACCTGAGACTCAGCGTATATACAGTAGAAATGTTCAGGAACCGGGCTTTGGATCTGTATATGCCCCGCTCCCGGGATGGTACGTGGGACTCCACCACCTTTCAGAATTGCAGCCGTTTCATGCTAGAATATGTTTGATGCTCTCGATCCGTGATTATATTACCAGGGCAAGATGCATCCAGGCTGTTTTTAAAAGCTTAGAAAATATTTGTGGCAGAATTAAGGCAAATCGGTATCTATTGTGGCCGGGAGGCCATCTATCCCCGAAATAACGGGCTTTTGTCATTTACATATTTGCGCCACATTTGTTGCTTATGCTATTCATAAAATATGCGGTCCAGCAACCGACTTTAAGGAGCGAAGGCGTTGAGCACCATCTTTGTGGTCGATGACCAGGAAAACATCCGTTTATTGATTAGCCAATACCTGCAAAAAGAAGGCTATACAGTGGAGTCATTCGGTAGTGTGGAAGAGATGGCCCACCGTTTGGAGTCGGGATATCCCGATATGCTTATCCTGGACATAATGCTGCCGGGGCAGGATGGGCTGGAATTCTGCCGCGACCTGCGCCAGCACAGCGGCATCCCGGTAATTTTCATATCAGCCCGGCGTAAAGCCCTGGACCGGATCATGGGTTTGGAGATCGGCGGGGATGATTACCTGCCCAAGCCATTCAGCCCCCGTGAACTGGTAGCCCGGGTCCGGTCAATATTCCGCCGCACCATGGTTCCGCCGGAGCCCCAAAAATACCTCTTGTCGGGAAACCTGAAACTGGTCCCCGGCGACCGCCTGGTGCTGGTCAATGGCGAAGAATTGACCCTTTCGGCCAAAGAATACGACCTCCTGGCACTGCTCACCCAATACCCCCAGCGGACCTTCAATCGCCAGGAACTGCTCGACCGCATCTGGGGTTATGATTATGACGGCAGCGAGCGGGCTGTCGACGACTTGGTCAAACGTCTGCGGCGCAAGCTCAATGAAAACGAATCGGAGACCAACATTCAGACTATATGGGGATATGGGTACCGGCTAGATGGTCAAGTGGAGAAGCATATCTACTAAAATTTTAACCAGTTATCTGGCGGTGGTGGCTTTCACCTTCCTGATGACGGCCCTCGCTTTTTATCCTATCTTGGTGGGGGTCCTGGAAAAGCGCGCCGAGATCGGACTGGAAAAGCAGGCCTGGGAAATCGCCTATGCCATCGGCTCGGGAATCCCGCCGGCGGAGATTTACCAATTGCCTTTAACCATCCCCCTTTTGGGGCGCTCCGTGGAGAGTAATTTTCTATGGGTAAGCTCCCTGGATGTAATCGTCTACAGCACCGACCAGCAGCTGTTTCCGACCGGGCGGTTGCTGGACCGGCTGCCGGTCTCCCTGCGCCCGGATGGTCCCTTCGATCGCAGCAAGGCCAATATATTCAAGAGCGACCGGTATTTGAAGGCAGAAGTACCAGAGGGCAGCGGGGGCACCGTACTGACCTATGTATCGCTGGCTGACCTGCAGAGCCTCTACCAAGAGACCCTCTATACCGTCTTGGGCAGCCTGGTAATCGCGCTGCTGGCCGCGGTGCTGATCGCTTTTTTCATCATCCGCTATCTGATAAAACCGCTGCGTTCCCTGGAAGATTTCGCCCAGGCGGTCGGCAACCGGCAATTTGACCAGCGGCTGGAGGTGAACTCCAGTAATGAACTATCCCAGTTGGCTACGGCATTCAACCAGATGTCCGACCAGCTGCAGAGCTATGATGAGAGCATCCGGGTCTTTTTCCAAAACGCTTCCCACGAGCTGAAAACACCCTTGATGAGTATCAACGGGTATGCGGAAGGCATCCGGGATGGGGTGTTTACCGGCCCCGAGCTGGACAAAGCCGTCGAGATAATCCATAAAGAGAGTCTGAGACTGCGTGATGCGGTTGAAAACATAATCGACCTGACCATCCTGGACCAACCTCACCATGGCTATGTCCTGCCCCATGATCTGAGGTTCATCGTCGAATCGGTGATGGACACGGTGGGGGGTTATGCCCTGGATAAAGGGGTTCGGACCGAGACTCGAATCCCGCCTAAAACACTGGTCATCGGCGACTGGGACCATCTAAACAGCCTGCTGGTCAATCTGGTCTCAAATGGCATACGTCATGCCCTCAGCCAGGTAACGGTCAGTGCCGCTCCGGTGGACGCCGGGGCCAAGGTCAGGATTACGGTGGAAGATGACGGAGCCGGCTTCACCCCGTCCGACCTGGCTCATGCTTTCGAATATTTCTATAGCCGGGGCCCGGCCGGTTCAGGGCTGGGCCTGACCATAGCCCAAAAGATCGTACAGGAACATAACGGTACCATCCGGTTATATAATGCCCCTACGGGCGGGGCGGTGGTCGAGGTGATCCTGCCGGCAGCGATCGACTTGGACGACTGATGGCCGATACCTTTGATATTTTTTCAGGCTAAGGTCGTTTGTTTATGTATAATAGGAAGAAGGAGCCGGGGCGGATTTTATCTGCCGCCATTTGCGGAGGTTACCGGACCGGCAAGAAACCGTATCTGCCGATATGACGGCCGGGCAACCGAATAAAGCAATACTTCAGAGGAGGCCACTCAGGGTGGGCAAACTTGACGATACATTTGAACTACTGGAAGAATACGTCCCCAAAGCCCCCAAGCGCCAAAGGCCCAAAGTCCCGGTTTGGCTGCTGTTGCTGCTGCTCCTGGTCGGGGGAGCGGCGGGAGCTTACAGCCAATATGGAAAATACCTCCCTAGCGATGATACCGTACCGGTAGTCCAGAACCCGGTTCAACCGCCTCCGCAGGTCACGGAACCTACTCCGGGGCCGCCGCCGCCGCCACCGACCAAGGAGGTTCCCACTCCGGTCAACATCGTGGTCAACTACGATTCCAGCAGTTATGCGATAAGAGCCGACGAATTGCCCCAGCTGGATGAGTTGGCAGCGTTGATCAGGGACAACCCCGGTACCCTGAAAATGAGCGCCTATACCGATGACGAGGGTTCGGATGAGTTGGGACAAAGGTTGTCCGAGCAACGGGCCGCCACTATGGTGCAGTACTTTGAATCCAAGGGAGTCCAGCACAATATCAAATTCGATGTGAAAGCTTATGGGGAGCGCTACCCCATCGCCGACAACTCCACCCCAGAGGGGCGGGCCCAAAACCGGCGGGTGGAGATCTATTTCGTCCCGGATGCCTGGTCGGCCCAAG
>JBEHWJ010000046.1:0-16202 GCA_040217755.1 Syntrophomonadaceae bacterium
GACAGACCATTCCGGGTTGCTTCCTTATATATGAGATAGTGCCCATTTATCTCGCTGAAGGGGAAATGCCGCCCAGGATCGCAAATCTGCACATGCGGGAAGGTACCAAACCAACCCCCGCCAATGTTGGGCTGGTTTCTGGCACAGAGTGTGACATTATAGCGCACGGAAGAGTGGCAGGTTCCGGAATAGTCTCTTTAACGCCGTTAAAATGGGGCTTCCGGGTTATGGTCAGGGATGGCATGAGAATTGCAATACTTGTAGGCGGCGAGCAACAAGGCGGCTCCCGTAAGAGATGATTAGCATACTCATTTTCAGTTGCATCATTTTATAAAACAGCAGTTCAGGCCAAATTTAATAAAAAAGGAGGTCGGTCGCACTAAAATATTCCTGGTAGAATTCTGTATTTCATAGAACGGTATAAATTGTAATTATGACGAGAGAAAAAACCAAGATGGGAGGCAATATTCCGTGAAGAAGAGCATAAAAAAAGTAGCAATCCTTGGCTCAGGAACCATGGGAGGCGGTATTGCAGCACAATTGGCCAACGCCGGTATTCCCAGTTATCTATTGGACATTGTCCCGAGAGAGCTAAATGAAAAAGAAAAAGCAGCCGGGCTGACCGAATCAAGTCCCGCATTCAGGAACCGCATCGCCGAGGCCAACAAGGCCATCCTGTTAAAAGCCAAGCCGGCAGCGCTGATGAGCAAGGAAGACGCAGCACTCATTACTACCGGTAATATGGAAGATAATATCGGCTGGTTGGCCGATTGCGACTGGGTAGTCGAAGTAGTTCCGGAAAGAATTGACATCAAAAAGAGCGTATTGAATCAGGTAGCGGCGGCGGTTAAGCCTGGCACTATCGTTACCAGCAATACTTCCAGTATCTCCATCAACAAGATTGCTGAAGACATGCCCCTGGAATTCCGCCAATACTGGATGGGAACCCATTTCTTCAACCCGGTTCGCTATATGAAGCTGCTGGAACTGATCCCGGGCAATGATACCCTGCCGGAAGTAATTCAGTTTATGGCTGACTTTGGAGAGAGAGTGCTGGGCAAGGGTATAGTCTGGGCCAAGGATACGCCCGCTTTCATCGCCAACCGCCTGGGCAACTTCGGGGGTCCTTCCGCCTTAAACCTGATGCTGGAACTGGGGCTTAGCATAGAAGAAGTCGATGCCATCTCCGGCACCGCTATTGGGCGTCCGGCCATGGGCACCTTCGGGCTCTATGACCTGGTTGGCCTGGACATCGGGGTTGCCTCCACCGAAGAGGTAAAACACAATGTCAGCGACCCGGCCGAAAAGGAAATGTATACCCTGCCGGCTTTCTGTTTCGATATGCTGGGCAAAGGGATACTGGGCAACAAGACCAAAGGCGGATTCTACAAGAAGGCCGGCAAAGAAAAACTGGTCATAGATCTGAATACCTTTGAATACCGGCCCAAGAACCCGGTCCAGTTTACCAGCCTGGATGCCGCCAAGAAGGCCAAGACCCTGCCCGACAAACTCACCGCCTTCTTCGAAGGCGATGACAAAGCCGCCGAGTTTACCTGGAGAAACCTGACCGGGCTCTTCCTCTACGCAGCTGCCAAGATCCCGGAAGTAGCCGATGATATAGTCAATATGGACCGCGCCCTCTGCTGGGGTTACAACCACACCCAGGGACCGTTCCAGCTGTGGAGCGGACTGGATCTGGATAAATACATCGCCCGCATGGAAGCCGAAGGCAAAGTCATCCCCGCCTGGATCAAGGAGATGCTGGCCTTAGGAATCAAATCCTTCTATAAGACCGAAGCCGGGATCGATTACTATTACTCTATTCCTGACAAGGCTTATAAGGTAATTGAGCACAAGCCGGATATGATCGTACTCAAGGAACTCAAGGGCCAGGGCAAGGTAGTCAAAGACAGCCCGGTGGCCACCCTGTATGATCTCGGCGATAAGGTATTATGTTTGGAACTCCATACCAAGACCTCCGCCATCAGCGCCGAACTGATCGACTTTATGGAATTGGCCCAGCAGGAACTGGCCCAGGGAGATTGGGACGGCATGGTCATCGCCGGGTCAGGCAAGAACTTCTGCGTGGGAGCTGACTTAAGCGTCGTAATGCAGATTGCGGCTGAACAGAATTGGGACCTGGCAGCCCAGTTGCTGGGCAAAACCCAGAATGTATACCGTACCAACAAGTATTCCCCCAAGCCGGTAGTAATAGCGGTGCACGGGATGGTATTGGGCGGCGGCTGTGAGATGATGATCCAGGGTTCCGCCATCCAGGCGGCCGGTGAAAGTTATATAGGCTTAGTGGAAGTCGGAGTCGGCCTGATACCCGCCGGTGGCGGTGTTCGGGAAGCCATCCTGCGGACTAGCGAAAAGGTCAAAGGCACCACCGCATCTCCGGTTGATCTGATCATGCCGGCTTTCCAAAATATCGCCATGGCCAAGGTGGCCACCAGCGCCAAGGAGGCGGTGGGACTCGGTTATCTGCGGCCCACCGACGGAATTACCTTAAATCAGGATTACCTAATCACCGATGCCAAAAAACGGGTTCTGAACATGATCAGCAGCGGTTACCGACCGCCCATCAAAAAGAATTATCCTACTTTCGGGCAGACTGCCATGGCCCTGCTCAAAGTCGGAACCAGGATGATATTACAGTCCGGGGCCATCAGCCCGCATGACTGGAAAATTGCCTGCAGCATCGCCGATATAATGGCAGGCGGCCAGTTGGTCCGGGACACCATGGTACCGGAAGAATACTTCGATAAGCTGGAAGTTGAGACGTTTATCAGTCTGTGCCAGGAGCAAAAAACCCAGGACAGGATCATGCATATGCTGAAGACCGGTAAACCTTTGCGCAACTAACTGAAATACGAGTCTATTAGGATTAGGAGGTAATAGAAGTGAGAGAAGCTGTAATAGTTTCAGGAGTTCGTACAGCGGGCGGCAAGGCACCCCGGGGCACTTTCAGGGATACCCGGCCGGAATACCTGGGCAAGCTGTGTATGGAAGATGCCATTAAAAGACTGGGACCGAGCTTTAAAGCTGAAATGATCGATGATGTAATCTGGGGCTGTGCCACCCCTGAGCAAGTATGCGGCATGAATACCGGGCGCATCACGGCCCTGTACGCCGGAATCCCGGAGAGTGTACCCGCCGTGACCATCAACCGGTTCTGTTCCTCCGGACTGCAGGCCATCGCCTTCGGGGCCGAAGCCATTATGGCCGGCCGCTGCGATGTGGTGCTGGCCGGTGGAGTTGAGCATATGAGCCTGATCCCCATGGGGGGAATTATCAGGCCCAATGCGGAAATCGCCATGGACCCCGTGCTCGGCAATATATATACTACGATGGGCCAGACGGCTGAAAATGTTGCCCAGAGATATAATATCGCCCGGGAAGACCAGGATGTCTTTGCGGTAGCCAGCCACCAGAAGGCCGCCGCTGCCATGAAGGAAGGCAAATTCAAAGACGAAATCGTACCGGTGCCGGTCAAGATCACCACTTTAGGCGCTGACGGCCAACCGGTGACCAAGGAAATCATCTACGATTATGAAGAAGGCATCCGCGGCGATATTACCGTTGAAGGGATCAGCAAATTGAAACCGGCTTTCGTAGCGGGTGGGACGGTTACCGCCGGCAACTCTTCCCAAACCACTGACGGGGCTTCGGCGGTAATCATCATGTCGGCGGACAAGGCCAAAGAACTGGGCTTGAAACCCCGGCTGAAATTCGTGAATTTCGCTGTAGCCGGTTGTGCGCCTGATGAGATGGGTATCGGGCCGGTATTCGCCATCCCCAAAGCCTTAAAGAAGGCCGGGCTGGAACTGAAGGACATCGGTCTGATCGAATTAAACGAAGCGTTTGCCTCCCAATCCCTGTACTGCATCAGAGAGCTGGGCATCGATCCCGCTGTCGTCAATGTAAACGGCGGGGCGATCGCGCTCGGACACCCGATGGGCTCCACTGGGAGCAAACTTACGGTTTCCCTTATGAACGAGATGGAAAGAAGAAATGTGAAATACGGCATGGTCAGCATGTGCATCGGCGGTGGCCAAGGCGCCGCCGGCATATTTGAATTGTGTTAAATTGAGTTTCATTAACGCCTCCTCTCTTTTGCCGGAGACAAGACCATTGTCTCCGGCCATTTAATAGTAAAATCCGGCCCGAGATCTGGGGAAAACCAACCAGTTCGTCCCTGGGCCGCAATGAAAGGATGATGTCAAGATGTCATTTAAATATTCCTACAATACCAGGGACATCAAGTTCATTCTCAAAGAATGGCTGCCCCTGGATGAGGTCCTCAGCTTCGACCGGTACCGGGATTATTACAGCAAGGATGATGTGGACGCCATCGTCGACCAGGTCCGCAAGGTGGCCGAAGAAGTGGTGGCCCCGACCGCCGATGACGGCGAGACCGTCCAGGCCAAATGGGTGGATGGCCAGGTCTATATCCCGCCTTCCTTCCATAAAGCCCACCGTTTCCTGCAGGATCAGGGTTGGGGGGCCAGCAATTTCGATGTACAAGCGGAAGGGTGTTTGCCGTTTACGATGTTTGGCCTCCTGTGGGAAATGCTGTCCGCCGCCAATCCGGCTTTGATGCCTTTAGTGGGCACGGCCGGAGCGGTAGCCAATGTAATCGGTCATTTCGCCAGCCAGGAACTGAAAGAAAAGTTTATGCCTAAACTGCTTAGCGGAACCTGGGCCGGCACCATGTGCCTGACCGAACCCACCGTCGGCAGCGACGTGGGCGATTTGCTCTCCAAGGCCTATCCCACTGATGATCCCCGTATTTATAAGCTCAAAGGCCAGAAGATTTTCATTACCGGTGGCGACCGGGACGACGTGGACAATATCATCCACCTGTACCTGGCCCGGGTTGACGGGGCTGCGCCGGGGACCAAGGGTTTATCACTGTTTATTGCCCCCAAATACTGGGTCGATGAAGACGGCACCCAGACCGACAATGATGTGCAGTGTATCGGCATCGAGCACAAGATGGGTTTGAAGGGCCAGGCCACCGCCCAGCTGGTAGTCGGGGAACAGAACAACTGCCGCGGCTGGCTGATCGGCAATCCGCCTGATGAGAACGGCGTAGGGCAGGGCATTATCCAGATGTTCAATATGATGAACGAGGCCCGGTTGGATACGGGACGTCTTTCCACCGCCGTGGCCGCCAACGCCTATTGGAGCGCCAAAGACTACGGCAAGGAAAGAATCCAGGGCCGGCTGTTGACCAACCCCAAAGCAGGACGGGTACCCATCAACAAGCATGAAGACGTCAAGCGCATGTATATGCTCAACAAGGCCACCACTGAAGCCTGCCGGGCTTTATTGGCCAAATGCTACTACTACGAAGATGTCCGGGAGTTCGCTCCTGACAAGGAACGCCGCAGATGGGGACAGGCCAGACTCGATATGCTGACCCCGCTGTGCAAGGCCTATCCCAGTGACGAGGCCTGGGGACTGGTGGGCGAATCCCTGCAGTCCTACGGCGGATACGGCTATTGCGAAGACTATCCCGCCGCCAACTCGGCCCGGGACTGCAAAATCTGGTCCATCTGGGAAGGCACCAACTACATCCAGTCCATGGATTTGATCGGCCGTAAATGGACCCAGGCCAAAGGCGCCATTTTCGCGGAAACCTTAAAAGAGGTGGAAGATTTCATCGCCGCCAACAAAGGCCAGCTGGAAGGGTTGGAAAAAGAGCTGGGACACCTGGAGAAAGCTCTGGGCGCTTACCGCAACCTGCAGATGATGGTCGGCGGCTATGTCCGTTCCGGCCAAATCGGTTTGATGGCCATTTACGCCCGTCGCATCCTGACCGCTACCGCCCAGCTCTATTGCGGCTATCTGCTGATGGACCAGGCTCGGATCGCCCTGCAGAAGATCAACGAACTGGGCCAGGATCATTTTGATTACACCTTCTACCTGGGCAAGGTCTTGTCCGCCCGCTATTATCTGAATAACGCGGTGCCCAATGTGTGGCATGTCATGGACCTGATCAAAATCGGGGACACCTCGGTACTGGAAGCCCCTATCGAAATCTTCGATTATTGATCCCGGTGCAAGCTGAGACGAAGCTGCCCCAAGAGGGCAGCTTCGGAACAAGGGGACGGTTCTTCCGTTCCATTCTTTCTACGCTCTATGGATATTGGTGGTCGCTATTCCTGTTAATCGACTGATTTGGCGTATAGTTACACATTTAATTTGCTTGAATCTACGTAATATTTCATCCCGTTCTTTTTTAGGCAATTCACCTATTGAAGTTAATGCTATTCCTGGTATTTGATCAGATAATAATCGTTTTGCTTCTCCATCTCCCAGACGTTTGTTTTCAGTTTCATCCAGGCATTTATCTTCATTTCCCTGTTCCATGAATTGCTTGAATTCTTGAAGGGATTTTTCCGGTCTCTCTCCAAATAACCCCAGAATATATTCCGTTTTAGTCAGTATTATTGGTTTTCTTTTATCGTCATAATAATCACCACAACTACTCCATCTGTATAGCTCAGGCAATTTTACTATTCCCGCTTTAACAGGATTTTGGTGAATGTATCTGATGACCGCTTTTAGATAGTTGTCGTCTTCTATACACTCACTTTTAAATCGATCTTGAAATACATGTCCGCAACGCTGGTATTTCCAATTGTACCAGAATGCATAACTGGTTCCGATTCGTTTCATTATTCTGGCAATACCAGTCTTTCCTTCACGAAGCAGTATGTGAACATGATTGTTCATCAAACAGTATCCCATGATCTGCCCATTTTCTTCATCGACAAATCTATTCATTTTTTCTAGGTACCGGATTCTATCATCATCGTCCAAAAAAATATTTTGCCGATTAATTCCTCGAACCATTATATGATATATTCCTGTACTACTAATTTCTCTCGCCAGCCTTGTCATATTAAAAGCCCTCTATATTTCTCCTTTTTAACTATTTTACCAAAATAAACATGATTGGGACAAGAGAACCGTCCCCTTGTTCCACCTTGTTCCAGACCGGATTAAAAAGTCAGGAGTTAGGCATGCAATGAGCCTTCATACTTCAGTCTATCCTTAAAAGCCTGGCGTTAAGTGCAACTATGATAGTGCTCATCGACATCAATACAGCACCTACTGCCGGACTTATTAAGATTCCCTGGTTGTAAAGAATCCCAGCTGCCAACGGTAAAGCAATCACGTTATAACCGGTAGCCCACACCAGATTCTGAACCATCTTTCGGTAAGTTGCCCGAGATAGTTTTAGGATGTTAACCACATCCAGCGGATTGCTCTTAACCAGGATAACATCGGCGGTCTCGAGAGCGACATCCGTTCCGGCACCTATAGCAATGCCCAAATCCGCCTCGGCCAACGCCGGGGCATCGTTTACGCCATCGCCGGTCATGGCCACCTTTTTACCGAGGCTTTTAATGGACCGGACTTGTTTTACTTTACCCTCCGGCAACACCTCGGCAAAAACTTTGTCCAAGTTTAATTGCTGAGCGACGAAGCTGGCCACGCGCTGATTGTCACCGGTAATCATATAGGACTCGATGTTCATGCTTTTCAGCGCATCTATAGCCTGCTGGGCCGAATCCCGTATAATATCTGCAAGCGCAATGTATCCCAGCAAACGCCGATCTTCCACTATAAATACTACTGTTTTACCCTGCCCGGCTAGCCTTTCATATTGATTTTCATCAAAGGTTATCTTTTCATCCCGCATAAATCCCGGACTCATGACCGTCAGAGACCGGCCGTCGACGGTTGCTTTTAAGCCGCGCCCGGTTATACTCTGATAGTCGGTCACTTGTTTGAGCGGTAGGTTCTGTTTTCTAGCCTCCCTCACTATTCCCAGGGAGATAGGGTGGGCTGACTGTGATTCGATCGAATAGGAAAGGCTCAACAGTTCATCTTTATCTATATCAATTGCTTCAATATCGGTAATACCAAACTGTCCCTCGGTCAAGGTTCCCGTCTTGTCAAAAATTACGGTATCGACATTTCGGGCGTTTTCGAAATGGGCCCGGTTCTTTATCAATAATCCCCGTTGCGCAGCTATGCTGGTAGATACCGCGGTGACTAGGGGTGTGGCCAGTCCCAGGGCGTGCGGACAGCAGATAACCATTACAGTTACAGCCCGTTCCAACGCGAACCCTAAATCCCCCCGCATGAACATCCAGGCAGCAAAAGTTAGGCTGCCGCTCGAAATTGCTATGTAAAAAAGCCACTTGGCCGCCAGGTCAGCTAAACGCTGGGTATTGGACCTCGACTTCTGGGCTTCACGGACCAGTACAATTATCTGGGACAAGAATGTCTCCGGACCAGTTTTGTTTACTCTTAACCTGAGAGATCCATCCCCATTTATAGCTCCGCCAATGACCTGGTCCTCCGGTTTCTTATCCACCGGAACTGACTCTCCAGTAATCATCGCTTCATTGACTGTGGATTGGCCGGCCCATACAACACCATCGATAGGGATTTTTTCTCCCGGCTTGACCAGGACCAGATCTCCGGGCTTCAAATTGGTAACCTCTACGTCAATAGTTTCGCCCCCGGCCATTATCAGGTGGGCCTCTTCCGGCAGCAGCTTGACCAGTTCCTCCAAGGCACTAGAGGCGCCAATTATGGATTTCATTTCAATCCAGTGTCCCAGGAGCATGATAACAATTAGCGTGGCCAGTTCCCAGAAAAAATCCTGTCCCGGCAAAACAAAGACGGTCAGGGCGCTGTATATGTAAGCCACCGAAATAGCCAGGGCAATTAAAGTCATCATGGCCGGATTACGGTTATCTATCTCATCCTTGGCCCCGGTGAAAAAAGGTCGGCCACCATACAGGAAAAGGACCGTCGAAAGCCCTAATAAAAGATAAGTATCACCTTGGAAGCGTAGGTCCAAGCCAAGAAACATTTGAATCATCGGGGAAAGTAGCAGGATTGGAATAGTCATTAAAACAGAAATAAAGAAGCGCCGTTTAAAATCTAATACCATCATGGCATGGTGATCATGGTCACCATGATTTTTCATACTCTCTGGGGCGGCAGGCTCAGGCCCGGCGTGTGAGTGGGAGGCGGACATATCGTGCTCATGCCCGGCATGTGAGGGGATGCAGGCAATCGGTGCTCAGGCATTGTATCGCTGATTTCTTCATGTTGATGCGGCGGCGCCGTTTGGACTGGTGAATCTATGATTGAAGTGGGTTCTGAAGGAGGGGTTTGTCCGGCGGCGGGGCTATGATGACCCGTGTGATGGTGTTCGCCATGTGACGTGCTGTGGTTCATTAATTGGCCGTCATCCTGACTGTTCATGCGGCTTCCCCCTCGTATCATCATCCCAAGCTCAGGGCACAAATCTATTCATTTTTTCCAAGTACCCGATTCTATCATCATCATCAAAAAAAATATCTTGTCGATTAATTCCTCGAACCATTATATGATATATTCCTGTACTACTAATTTCTCTCGCCAGCCTTGTCATATTAAAAGCCCTCTATATTTCTCTTTATTAACCATTTTACCAAAATAAATATGATCGGAACAGGAGAACCGTCCCCTTGTTCCCCCGCCCCCGGGTTATTCCCCAATATTGAAGTCGGCCAACCGCCGGTACAGGGTTCGCCTGGATATGCCCAGGGCAGTTGCCACTTTGGATTTGTTGTATTTATATTTTTCCAGGTAGTCAAGTATCATCTGTTTTTCCAGGTCCTGGACGGTAGAATCGGTGACCGGGGCCGGGGAGGCCGGCTGGGCTTTGGGCATGAAAAAGCCGCCGATCATGTCCTGGGTGATCACCTGGCCGGCCGACAGCTGGATGGCTCCTTCCAGGAGATTCTGCATCTCCCGGATGTTGCCCCGCCATTCATAATTCTTGAAGGCTTCCACTACCTCCGGCGCCAGGGTCATCACCGGCCGATTAAGACGATCGCATATCTTGCGGATAAAATAGTCCGCCAGGAGCAGGATATCATCCCGCCGGTTGCGCAGGGCCGGGATATTGATCCGGATAACCCCCAGGCGATAGTAAAGGTCGCGCCGGAAGCGGTTTTCCTCCATCATCAACTCCAGGTTCTGGTTGGTGGCCGCGATGATCCGCACATTGATGGGGATCTGTTTGCTTCCTCCCAGCCGCATCACGGACCTTTCTTCCAATACCCGCAAGAGCGAGGCCTGCAGGTCAAGGGGCATATCGCCGATTTCATCCAAAAAGATGGTTCCCTGGTCAGCCAGTTCGAATTTCCCCATGTTGCCGCCTTTACGGGCACCGGTGAAAGCCCCGTCTTCATAGCCGAAAAGTTCGCTGGCGATGAGTTCCCGGGGCAAAGCCGCGCAGTTTATAGCTAGGTAAGGATTGTTGCGGCGCGGGCTGGCATTATGCATAGCCTGGGCAAAAATGTCCTTGCCGGTACCGCTCTCACCCAGCAGAAGGATATTGGAATCCGAAGATGCGGCCACTTCGGCCGTCCGCAGGGAACGCCGGAAGTCAGGGTTTTGCCCGACGATATTGTCGAAGGTTATTTTAGCTTCACCGCCGATGAAGTTCCTGACCAGACGTTTAATGCGCTGGCTCTCTTGGATCAAGACCACCGCTCCGTTATGGGAGGGCGGGCTTTTTAACGGGTTGCAGGTTATGTTGAAATGAAATGTTTCATTGTTAAAGGAAAGGGTGAAGTTTTCGTCAATGGTCCTCCGCCCGGACATGATCTTCTGGATAAAATAATGATTCTTCTCGTTATGGCCCAGCAGATCGGCAATATTTCGGCCCATGGCCAATTCCGGGGGCAGCTTGAAAAAGCGGGCGCAGTTTTCATTCATATAGGTAATGTCACCGTTGACATCGATGGCGAATAGCCCCTCCTGGATGGAGTTCATCAGTGCGGAATGATAACTTTTGACCCGTTCGGCAGCCATCCTGTATTTTATGTGCTTGGTGGAGGCCACGACCATACCCAGGGTGTGATTGGTCAACCGGTTATAAGGCGCGATCATGCCCAGGCAGCCGAGGATCTTGCCCTGATCGATGATTGGGGCGCAGGAGCCGGCCGCCACCTGGGAAAAAAGGCAAAAATGTTCGTAGCCATACACGGAGATGGGGCGGTTCAAAGCTACCGCCAGGGATCCTGCATTGGTGCCCACCAGGTGTTCCGACCACAGGGCGCCTTCCCGGAGGTTGGCCTTGTGGGCAAACTCCAGTGCCTCGGCATCGCCAATGACTTTCACTACACAAAGGTCGGCATCCGACAGGGCCACCACAAAGCCGGTATCTGACACAAATTGATACAATCCATGCATTACCGAACTGCTGGTTTCCATCAGCCCCCGGACCTTATCTTGATGTTCCCTGAGTTCTGTCTGGGTCAATATATATGAGTTTTCACGCAGATAGCGATCAACTCCGCTGGCATAACACCGCTCCCAGGAATCCCTTATTTCAGGACGCAACGTGTTACGAAGCGCCGGATCAGCATGCAGCTGTTTCCATCTTTCGCGGATTTCCAGAATGGGCACAATATCTCCCCCCTCCGCTACCATTATCGCATGTATTTTGAATTGGCACAATGTGAGCGGGGAAACTGGTGAACAGTGGATATTTTGCCGTCCCCTTGTGTTCCCGCTAAATTGGTTGAACCAGAGGAAGCAAAAAGAAAGTCAGACTGCATCTGCCGGCATGTGCTTTACGGCCCAGTCAGGTAAACAGTTGTGACACAGTATGAGCCATAAAGGCTGCTCAGGGAGTGACGAAATGAAATAGTTGCGGG
This sequence comes from Syntrophomonadaceae bacterium, assembly GCA_040217755.1. GTDB lineage: Bacteria > Bacillota > Syntrophomonadia > Syntrophomonadales > Syntrophomonadaceae > PHAA01. Next base: position 11,748 of record JBEHWJ010000046.1, read on the forward strand.
GAATATTTAATCGGCAGGACGGCTGTATGGCCATTAAAATGGCTTCCGCAGGCAAGCGGGGCAGCCTGGTATTATTGGCATCATATTTGCATTTGAATTATATCAAACCGGATTGCGCCCTTATCATGATGACATTTGGGGCATGCATACCCGGGTTGAACATGAATTAGCGGTGGGCTGGCCGCCGCAGTGCGCCGGACGGTCTGGCCGTGTAAACCAAAACACTGAAAATGCTGGGAGGAGCGGTAGATGGGTTATTCAATCACCCGCGCAGTTATAATAGGGGCCGGAGTCATGGGAGCCGGTATTGCTGCCCATTTAGCCAATTGCGGGCTTAAAGTGCTGCTCTTGGACCGGGTTCCGGCCGGGTTGTCCAGGGCGGATATGGAACGGGGATGGCGGGAAGACATACCCGAATGGAGAAATTCGATCGCCAGCTCCAATTTCGCCCATATGGCCAGCATCTCGGGACCGGCCTTCATATCCCCGGCCAGCCGGGACAATATCAAATTCGGCAATATGGAAGACAATATCCACGAGATCGGGGCTTACGATTGGATCATCGAAACCATTATGGAAGACCTGGAAGTCAAAGCCTGCTTGTATGCCACCATCGAGCTCCACCGCCGGCCCGAAACGATTGTGACCACCAACACCTCGGGGATCCCCATCCGCCAGATCAGCCGGGAATTTTCGGACGAAATGGCCCAGCATTTCCTGGGCACCCACTTTTTCAATCCAACCACCTATATACCATTGGTAGAGGTGATCCCCGGCCCGGAGACCCCGGCCGCGCTGACTGATTTCATGGTCCGTTTCCTGCGGGAACGCCTGGGCAAGCGGCCCCTGGTGGTCAGGGATTCCCCCAATTTTATCTGTAACCGCTTGGCGGTGGCCTTTTTTTTGAACGTCCTTTACTGGGGACGGGAGCGGGGATTTACAGTCGAAGAAATTGATGCCCTCTGCGGCAGGGCCCTGGGCCGGAGCCGGGGAGCGGCATTTCAGACAGCCGATACAATAGGGTTGGACACCGCTGCTTTAGTCATCCGCAACATCTGGGAAAATGCTCCTCACGATGAAAGACGGGCCATTTTCGTGGTGCCTGATTACGTCCAGCGGATGATCGATAAAAACCTGCTCGGCGCCAAAACCGGGCAGGGTTTCTATAGAAATACCGGCCAAGAGAACGGGCGGCAGGCGATCGACCTGGATGCCCTGGAATACCGGCCCCTGGTTAAACCGGATTTCCCCTGCCTGCAAGCGGCTGAACAAGCCGGCAATTTGGCCGGGCAGCTGCAGGCGATGGTATGGGGAGATGATCCCGGGTCCCAGTTCGCCTGGGAGATATTGGCCAGCGACTTGAATTATGCCGCCAACCGGCTGGGGGAAATCGCCGACAGCGTGGAAGTCATCGATAAGGCCATGCAGTGGGGTTACGCCTGGCAGCTGGGACCATTTGAATGCTGGGACGCCATCGGGGTAGAGCGATCGGTGGAACGAATGAAAAAAGAGGGGCTGCCGGTGGCCCGCTATGTCGAAGAGATGCTGTTGTTCGGCTGCCCCAGTTTCTATATCCGCAAACTGGACGGGGCCAGGTATTATTACGACTTCCGGACCTATTCCTACCGGCCCTGTCAGCTCAACTAACTTGAATAACTTGGGGACAGTCCCCAAGTTATTAGCAGATGAAAGGGGAGAAAGAAAGGATGTCATACCAAGTCCAGATCGAAGATCAAATTGCAGTGTTTACCTTTACCGCCCCGACCGGCGCCGTGTCCGGGGAGACTTTACGGGGGCTGGGGGAGGTCCTGGCCCGGGTAGACGCGGAAGAAGACTTGAAAGGCCTGGTATTGACCGGGGCAGGCAAATTCTTTTCCAGCGGCTTTGACCTCAAGACCTTCACCAGCTTCCGGAACGAAAAGGAGATCATCGAGTGGTTCAAATACGAAGAAGAGGTCATGCACAGGCTGTTCACCTGCTCCAAGCCGGTCATCGCCGCAGTCAACGGGCATGCCACCGCGGCCGGGATGATCATCTGCATGGCCTGTGATTACCGGCTGGCTTTGGATCAAGAGAAGATCAAAATCGGGATGACGGAAATAAAAATAGGCCTGTCCCTGACCCCCGCCGAAGGCGAGATAATGCGGTTCGGCCTGGACACCGACAAGAATTTCCGGGATATGATCATGGGCGGGGAATTGATCAGTCCTCAAAAGGCTGTGGCCAGGGGATTCTTCGATGAACTGGCCGCCACCCCGGAGGAACTGATCCAGAAGGCCAAAAGCAAGGTCTGCGACCTGATCGATACCCCGGGCCGGCCTTTTATCGATCTGAAACAGATAGAGAAAAAACATGCCGCGGCCCATATCGTCACCGAAGTAGAGAATTTTGACTGGAATATCCTGACCAGCAAATTCACCAACCCCAAAATAATCGCTTTCCTGGCCAAAGTCCAGGAAGGGATGGATGCCAATAGCGCTGCCTCCGGCAGTTCCGGGGGAGTCAACCGCTAGGGCCTGGATTTGTCACCGGGAAAAGGGCTATTGTTTGGCCACCAGGGCCTCCAGTTCTCTCCGGGGGATCTCCCGGCCATGGGAAGGCAGGAACAGCCGGCAGCCCGTACCGAGAAGTTTGCGCCAGCTGGTGACCAGCTGATCGGGGTTGTCGGCGAAAGCCGGCGAACTGTGGCCGGCCACGTAGCCCACCAGGGTATCTCCCACCAGGGCGATCTCATTATCGACCACCACGGTCAGGGACCCGGCTGTATGCCCGGGGGTATGCATTGCGTAGGCATTAAAGCCCAGGCCCTGGAAATCGAAATGGTCATTGATTAAAATATCGCCCTGGATCGAATAAAAACCCTCGAAAGGATATTTGATCTTGCGGATCAGGTCCATCAAGGTCCGATTGTACCACTGGGTCCCGCGGGGGAGGGGGCTCCAGCCGCTCTCCAGGTATTTGGCTTCTTTTTCGTGCACGATGATTTGCGGGTCAAATGCTTCCCGTACCCGGTCCGTATTCATGGCATGATCGAAATGGGTATGGGTCAATATCAAAGCTTCGACCGGTTTTCCCTGGCAGACTCGCTGTACCTGGCGGCGCAGGCTTTTCCAACGCCAGCCGATGCCGGTGTCCACCATCAAGCAACCGGATTCGCCGGACAGTAAGTACACGTTACATCCGTGGTTGGGCAAACGATAAAGTTCACTACCGCTGCCCGTGGTCCATTGTTTCACTTGCTCGGCCTTTCTTGTAAAACGGGTTAATTTGCCAAACTTTATTGTAGCCACTTTGCCAGATTATTGCAAATAGAATGGTCCCGGCCAGATAGCCGGGGTAATGGTCAAATAATGGCCCGTTCGGGAAATGCCCGCCGGCTAAGTCATGCGCTGAGAGCCGTCCTGAGGGGCACTTGGTACAGTTCTTGCGTTCAATTGGTAATTATATAAAAGAAAAATTTTACAGGGAAGGAGAGATGCAAATGGTTGAATGGAAAAAGGACGGAACCGTGGCCATCCTGGTCATGAACAACGGAGAAAACCGGCAAAATCCGGATTGGACCGAAGCCATGCTGGCCAGCTATGCCGAAATCATCGCCGATCAAGATATCAAATCGATCGTACTGACCTCCAGCGATCTGCGCAACTTCAGCCTGGGGGTGGACACCGACTGGCTGAAGGTAAAAATGCAAGCCCAGGACTTTGCCGGCCTCAGCGGGTGGCTGTACCGCAACAACGAGGTTTTTCGGTCCATGCTGATGGCCCCGGTGCCGACCATCGCCGCCATCACCGGGCATGCCTTCGGCAATGGGGCTATGCTGGCCGGTTCCTGCGATTTCCGCTTCATGCGGGCCGACCGGGGCTTCCTGTGTTTGCCGGAAATCGATCTGGGCATCCAGTTCTCGCCCTCCATGACTGAATGGATGAAGCGCATCATGCCCTATCATTTGTTTGTCCGACTGCAGTTCACCGGGGAAAAGATCGGGGCGGTTGAACTGGAAAAGCATGGGGTGATTTTAAAAGCCTGCCCGGACCCGGCAAAGACCCTGGAGGAGGCGGTGGCCTTCGCCCGGACCCTACAGAAACCGCGGGTAACCCTGGCCGAGATGAAAAGGCGGACCTACAAGCACATCATCGACAAGATGGAAAAAGAGGACCCGGCCTACTTGGATTACATCCCCGCAGCAATCAAGGAGGGGCGCCTGCCGGTCTTTATGTTGACCCCGGGTAAATAGCCCCCAGCCGCCGTATGACGACGAATATTGGAAAGGAGACTAATTATGAGCCTCTTGCTGAATCCCAAGCGGTATAAGGACCGCAATTATCCCGATGCCCGGTCCCGGGAGATCATGCTCAAGACCATCGACTGGTTCGAAGCCAAAGGCCTGGCCCGTGAGAAAGAGCAGTACCACAGCCGCGAATTCGCCGAGGATTTCCAGAGATTCATGACCGAAGA
>JBEHWJ010000047.1:0-15945 GCA_040217755.1 Syntrophomonadaceae bacterium
CTATAGCCGGCATGTTCAGTTCCACTGCCCGGTCCACCAGATCCCTGATCCGGCAGGCTCCGTCCAGCAAGCTGTATTCGGAATGATTATGCAGATGCACAAAACCCCTGGCCATCCTGTTACTCCCCGCAGTTCAAAATTCCCCAGTTTTTACGATCTCATAATCAACATTATAAATAAAAAGTGGAATTTTGCCCATGCGGACCAGGGGGCCAGTCTCAAAGTACATCCTGCCGCTATTGCCCTTTTAGCTCTTTGATCTTCCTGCGCATGATCCCCCCTACCCGGCCACAGTCGGCGTTGGTCAGCGATTCCCATCCATCCCGCTCTATCTGTTCCCACAATCCCAATTCCCGGGCCGTCTCGATTTTCATGATATCCCTTTCGGTCAGAACCTTTTTAGCCTTTTTGCTTTTCTTGCTCACGCTCTTACCTCCGCCCATAAAATCTTGTCCCATTGATTTTATGGTTTCCCGATCGCCGGATTTTTTGTATTCTTTTTAATTTCTACCTTGGAGAAGCAGGATTTTCTGGGAATATATAGAAATATTGTTACACACTAATTAAGGAGGAATACCATGTTCTCAACCTTTCTTAACAAGGACAGCCGACATTGCCTGGATCTATCCATATTTGTCAACTACAGTCCCGACCAACTGCTTTTCTACTATTACAATACCACCATAAATATATCCCTGGAGACCTATCTGCAGATGCAGGAATGGCTGGCCAACAGCTTGGGCAATCCTGATAATCTGTCCACATGGATCGATTTCATCAACGAGGAGATTGTAGCTGGTCCGGGCCTGGAAGAACTGCATATGAGCGATTATCTGAATTCTATCGGTCCTTATTATTATGTCCCCACCAATACCCAGTTTCATTTCACTCGCTTCTATTCGGATGAACACGATTTTCTTACTTCAGCCGACCTTGCCCACTTATTCAGTTACCATAAACTACCCCATATAGACCGGGCTTTGCAGAAGTATGCCCAATCCCGCAAATCCAATAAAAAGGCCTTACGCAGTAAGGAGGAACTGCTCCGGGATATCAGCATGTGCAGCGCCAGCCTGCGCAAGATTGCGATCCTCGACCAACATATCCTCTACATCAACAAGTTCATAGAACAGCGGCGATCGATATTTGAAACGGCTGACCTGGCTCCAACCGAGCCCAACGCCATCCCGGTCAAACCGCAGAAGCCGGCCGAACCTCAGGCCCGTTTCAGCCTTCTGGACTCCATCGCCCTGGCCAAACGCCGTACCAAACCGGGCTCAAATTCCGACTATAGCCACATGATGAAAATATATTTCATTAAGTCCAGGGAATATGAGAAGGCGTGCGAAAGATACAAAAATGCCCTGCAGGACTGGCAGGAGAGCCGCGAAACTTTTGTGCAGAAGTGCGTATTAGAAGTCCAGGAAGCGACATCGACACTTAAAGACGCCCTGGAACTAAAATCGACCTATCAGGGCATTATCCGCAAAAGCTATATTCACAGCGATTACCAAAACGTCGACACCCTAAACAAGTTCCAATACTACCTGGAAACCGGGAGGGCTGACGACCTGCAGGGATGCATGAATATCTTCGAGATCGAAAGTCATTGGGAAGACGTCAAAGCCGGGCAGGAAAGGATAGAGACCACCATCTATCATTTGCAGCCCGACAACGAAGCCTTGTATTATACCAACCAGGAAGTAAACGAACTGATCGCCAGCACCCTGGAATAACAGGATGGGGTTAACCGGTAGGAAGCATCGACTCACCGGGGTGGGTCGGTATACCCTTTCTTAAGAACCAGCGATAGAGGAGCATGCCGGAAGCGAATCCGCCTACATGGGCCCAGAAGGCTATCGATTGCTCAGTCCCGGTCGACAATAGCCCGGCAGCTCCTCCATATACCTGGGTAAGCGCCCAGAATCCGAGGAAAATCCAAGCCGGAACGTTTATCAGGAAAAAGGGGGGGATGAAGGTGAGCACCGATGCCCTTCTGAACATCAGGAAATATGCTCCCATCACCCCGGCCACCGCACCGGAAGCCCCCACTACGGGTATCTCCGAATGCATATTGAGCAGGAAATGAGTTATGCCCGCCAATAATCCGCACAGCAAGTAGAAGCCGACAAAGCGGAGCTTCCCCATCTTGTCTTCGACATTGTCCCCGAACAGCCATAGGACCCACATGTTTCCTATCAGGTGCATCCAACTGCCGTGTAGGAAGGTGGAACTGATGAATGGCAGGTACCCCAGCAAGGGAACATGATAATCGCTGTAATAAATCGGTACCAGGCCGAAGATGTAGACCAGTTCATTCATCCCGGCTTCTCCCAGGGAAACCTCATACATGAATATCAAGGTGTTCAAGGCGATGATAACAACCGTGATCACGGGGAAATGTTCACTTCTGACATTGTCGCGCAATGGTATCATATAAGCTGCTCCACTCTATTTTTTCTGTTTACCGCAATTACAGCGAACCCGGCTCTGGACCGCGGCTGCCTGGTCACCAGTGTCTTCGCATCCGCAAATATTATACCCTGTTTGCCGCTCTTCTACGACACCGGATCGAACATGTCCTTATCAGCCCCGCAGGCCGGGCACTCGTCCGGGGGTTCCAAACCTTCATGCACATAGCCGCACACCCGGCATTTCCACTTGTTGCTCCGCTTGACTCCGCTGGCGTCGCGGCCCAGGGACTGCATGGATTCGCGGGTATCAACCTTGGGCGCCATAATTATGACCCCTACCAGGACTCCATCCTTGACGAAGCTCTTCTGGTAGTAATTCACTTTCTTATCCCAGACCTCGGTGATACGGCAATCCCCGGGCGGCAGGTTGACTTCCCCCAGCGAAAATACTTCCTGCCCGAAGACCTTGAGCAGAATTGGAATGACCGGTTGGGAATATTCCAGCCAATCTCCGGCCGCATTGGCGCCCGCTACCCGTCCCATCTCCAGGGCCACGGCCCATGAACCGATCCGCTTACCGTCTAATATGGCAGCATCTCCGGCCGCAAAGACATCAGACGTACTGGTGCGCATCGACCTGTCAACCTGAATCCCGCCGTCTACCTGAATACCGGCCGCCTGAGCCAACTCGACGTTGGGAACGTATCCACCTGTGAATACGACCAAATCGGTCTCGAAAACCTGGCCATCGCTCAACTGCACCCCGCTCACCTGTTGGCCGCCCAAAATCGAAGCAACCTCGACACCCAGGCATACTTCCACCCCATTTTCCAGCATCAAATGCCGCAGTCGTTCTGAACCTGGTTCATCCAACTGATTGGGCATCAGCCTGGACCTGGATTCGATCACTGTGACCTGCAGTCCATTATTGACCAGGGAATCCACCAACTGCAGACCCTGGACTCCAGCCACGACCAAAACTGCCCTCCGCCCCTCCTTGAGGCTCTGTTTCATTAACCTGGCATCAGCCAGGTCTCGAAGGGTCAGGACTCCGGCCTTGTCCGCCCCAGGTATTCCGGGGATACTGCTGCGGGCCCCGGTAGCCAGGATAAGTTTGTCATAATCCAAAACGGAGCCATCCTCCAGCGTAACCTGCCGCGATCCGGTGTCAAGCTGGATGACCCGGCTGGAAGTCCTTACCTCGATCTGCTTGCGTTGATACCATTCGTCACCGTAGACGTAGAACTTCTCGCCGGACAGGTCGGAGCCGATTAAATCTGGCAAAACCGGACGGTAATAAGGCATTACTTCCTCCTCCGTGAGGAGTGTAATTTTGCCGGTACGATTACGCCTGCGTATCGCTGCTCCGGCCGAAAGAGCGGCTATGCCACCACCAACGATCAAGAACCTTTCTTCGCTGTCACTGAGGAATTCATCCTCCATCTTTTCGGCCACGAAATTCTCCCTGACTACCCCGCAAGCCGGGCAAACGTCCGGTGGCTCTTCTCCTTCATATATATGTCCACACACCAGACAGCGCCATTTTCTCTGCGATTGGGGCGCTTTCTTCTGCAGGATCAGCTTGGCGAAATCCATCCCGAACCGGAAAGCATCTTCCAGGTTGCGTTCGGATGGTTTGAAGTTGATCCTCAAACCTGGCATGACTTCCATGCGCAGCATGCGCAAGCGGCTCTCGATATTAGGCACCGCCTCACCGCTCCAGCCATAAGCCCCGAAGGCGGCGGCGGCCAAGTGTCCGTGCGTTACCGGGGAGAGATGACTCAACAAGTCCCACACCGGCGGCAGGGTATCACCGACCAGGGTAGGTGAGCCGATCAGGAGCGCATCAGCGGTTTCGATCTCTGCCAAAACCTCGGCCAGGTCCGTTTTCACCAGGTCATACTGTTTTATATTGAAATCGGCTGCCATCTGCAAGCCGTCGATAATGCCCTCCGCAATCATTTTGGTGTATCCGTACACACTGAGATATGGCATTACGATCTTGGGCCAGGGATCGGGGTCGGGCGCCGCGGGAGCTGCCCACTGGCGGTACAGGCCGATATAATAGTCCGGGTTGTCCCTTAAAATGGGGCCGTGACCTGGGCATATCATCTTAAGGGGCAGATCCTGGATCTTGTCCAGTGCTTCGACAACGTAGGGTTTGAATGGCCCCATAATCTTGTCGAAGTAGTATTCAAAGGCGGGCAGGATATCCTGGTCCATTAAATCATTGAAGAGTTTGGGTTCAGCAAAGTGGCTTCCGAACGAATCGCAGGAAAACAGGAGCTGGTCTTCAGCCAGATAGGTATAAATGGAGTCAGGCCAGTGCAGGAACGGTGCGTTTATAAAATGCAGGGTCTTGCCGCCCAGATCAAGCACGTCCCCATTTTGGAGAGCCTGCTGCTTGAACTTGGTATTGGTTATCTCCTTCAGGAAGTTGAGGGCGGTATTGCTGCCCAAGACCGTTAGTCCAGGTATCAGCTTCACCATCTTCTCAACCGAGCCGGCATGGTCTGGCTCGGTATGATTCACTATGAGATAGGATATCTCCTTAAGATCGAACAGTTTCTGCAGATCGGCCAAGTACTCGTCGAAGAATTTTGCCTTGACGGTATCAATCAGGGCAGTTTTGTCCCTGCCCTTGACCAGGTAGGCATTATAACTGGTGCCGAAATCGGTAGTCATGATTATATCAAAGATACGCAGGTCGGGGTCCAATACGCCAACGGAAAATACTCCTTCGGAAATCTGGGTAGCCTGCATCCAAATCCCTCCACTTTTCGAATAAAGCCAGTATGTTCTTGATACGATGATAAAAGTTTTTGTCATTGCATACAAGGAGTACCTGCCGGGAAGCGATTATCCGCCCCTCCCCGCTCACCGCCCAAATGTATACTGTATACGCATGACCACCTGCCACATTGTTATCCTGCAAAGCCCGGCAGGGCCGGTTTCAGCGAGGTTCATGACAGAACGCCTGTCTACCTGAAGAAGCATAAATTGCTATTGTCAATGTGACATTCTTCACATAGAATTATGGTAACTTCGCAGCAGATTATATTACTGCCCGTATGCCCCAAAAAATGCTGGGTTTCCCGGCGTTTTACCACCCGCTGCCAGGCAGTAAATATAAAGTTGATATTAATTTTATCTTTATAATAGAAAGGAGGGATAAGTTAATGAATTTTCAGGAGATTCTCGCCAAATACGCAGACAAGCCCGGAGGAATGATTGAGGCTTTCCACGCTATCCAGGAACAGCTCAATTATCTTCCCGAAGAGGTTATCATCGAAGCGGCCAAGGTCTTTGATAAACCGGTCGCACAGGCTTATGGCGTGGCAACCTTTTACTCCATGTTCTCAACTGATAAACGGGGTAAATATGTGATCAGGATTTGCGAAAGCGCTCCCTGTCACGTTGCCGGTGCTGCTGAGGTAGTCGCCGCACTCGAGCAAGAGTTGGGTATTAAGATGGGCGAAACTACCGCGGACGGTCTTTTCTCTCTCGAATTTACCGAATGTGTAGGTCAATGCCAGGCCACTCCCGTAATCACCATCAATGGCGAACCCAGCCTGGACGTTACTCCAGCCAAGATTTCCGGAATCATAGCAGCATGCAAGTAGGATATTATCAAGTTTATCGATCAAGACCCTGATTTATCAGGAAAGGAGGATGTAGTAATGGCCGAGGAAATGCGCATTGTTTTGCGTAATTACGGGAAAATCGATCCGCTCAAGATAGACGATTATATAGCTTCCGGTGGATACAATGCACTTAATAAAGCCCGTGGAATGAGCCAGGCAGACCTCATCAATGAAGTCAAGGCATCCAACCTCAGAGGCCGTGGCGGAGCAGGATTTAACTGCGGCGCCAAATGGAATTTTGCCTATCAGGCCCAGGCCGACCAGAAGTACGTGATCTGCAACGCCGACGAAGGAGAGCCCGGTACCTACAAAGACCGCCTGATCATGGAAGGCGACCCCCAATCCCTGCTGGAAGGTATGGCCATTTGCGGTTATGCCATCGGCGCCACCCAGGGATTCATCTATTGCCGAGGTGAATATCCTTCCGTGGTCAAGACCTTAAACGCAGCTATTGCCCAAGCCAAGGAGAAGGGCGTCCTGGGAGACTTCTCGATCGAAGTCCGTATGGGAGCCGGAGCTTATGTTTGCGGAGAAGAAACCGCACTGATCGAATCAATCGAGGGTAAACGCGGTGAGCCCCGCATCAAACCGCCTTTCCCACCCGTAATCGGTTTATGGGGCAAACCCACCATAGTCAACAACGTGGAGACCTTCGCCAACATCCCGGCGATCGTGGAAAAAGGCGCCGCCTGGTATGCCGGCATCGGCACCCCCTCTTATCCGGGTACCAAGATAGTCACCCTGACCGGTGATGTGGTCAACAAGACCTTCTTCGAAGTCCCGACCGATACCACCATCAGAGAGGTCATCTTCGGTTTCGGCGGCGGCATCCTTGGGGGCAAAGCTTTTAAAGCGGTACAGATAGGCGGAACCTCGGGAGCATTTATCCCCGCAGCCAACCTGGATACCCCCATCGGTTTCGATGCCATGACCGCCATCGGAGCAGCCCTGGGATCAGGGGCCGTCTTCGTCCTCAATGATACCCGGGACATCGTCGATGTCACCGCCCGGATCGCTAAATTCTTTGCCCATGAATCCTGTGGAAAATGCGCCCCTTGTAGAGAAGGAACCATGCGTATGCATGACCTTATGGATAAAATCAATGCTGGCCAGGGCAAAGCCGCCGATGTGGCTCTGCTGAATAAACTGGGCCGGGTTATGTCCTATTCCTGCCTGTGCGGTTTGGGACAAGCGGCACCCTCACCGGTTTTGACCACCATCGAGCATTTTGCCGCCGACTACAACGCCAAGTTAGCGTAGGAAAGAGCAAAAGGAGTGAAAAGAATGATAAACGTAACCATAGACGGTATCAAAGCTTCCGTTCCTGATGGCTCGACTATCCTGCAGGCGGCTAAAAATGTCGGTATCAATATCCCTACCCTGTGCTATCACCCTGACCAGTCGGTTAAGGCCAACTGCCGGGTATGCGTATGTGAAGTCGAAGGGAACAGACTATTGCAAGCCGCCTGTTCGCAGCCAGTATTTGAAGGAATGGTAATCAAGACCCGCACCCCGAAAGTAATAGAAGCCCGCAAGACCATCCTGGAACTGATCCTGGCTCATCATCCCCAGGATTGCCTGAATTGTATCCGCAATGAGAACTGTGAATTACAAAGCCTGGCGGCGGAATATTTTATCCGCGACAATCCGTTCGAACTCAAAGTCAGAGGGTTGGCCAAGGACCTTTCCACCCCATCCCTATTCCGGGATCCGAACAAATGCGTCCTCTGCCGGCGCTGCATAGAGGCCTGCAGTGTGGTCCAGATTGTTAACGCCCTGGGTCTGGAAGAACGCGGCAGTCATGCCATGGTGGTGCCCAGTTTAGGCAAAGACCTGATCGACAGCCCCTGTATCATGTGCGGACAGTGCATCCATGCTTGTCCGGTGGGAGCCATCGGCGAAGTCGAGGACATCGACAAATTGCTGGCCGCCATCGCTGATCCTGAGACGGTGGTAGTCACCCAAATCGCCCCGGCGGTCCGCCTGGCCCTGTCCGAAGAGATCGGCATGAACACCGGCGATCTTCCCATGGAAGTTTTTGTGGCCGGCCTCAAGCAGATCGGATTCGATCATGTACTGCATACCAACTTCACCGCCGACTTGACCATTCTGGAGGAAGGCAACGAACTGCTGAAACGCTTGAGCACCGGTGGAACCCTGCCCATGTTCACCTCCTGCAGCCCGGGCTGGATCAATTTCTGCGAGACTTTCTATCCCGACCTGCTGGACAATCTGTCTACCTGTAAATCACCCCAGCAGATGTTCGGCTCCCTGGTTAAAACCTATTGGGCCGACAAGATGGGTATCGCTCCCAGCAAGATATTCTCGGTATCGATCATGCCCTGCGTAGCCAAGAAGTTCGAGGCTTCCCGCCCCGAAATGAACGCCAGCGGATTCCGGGATGTAGATATTGTCCTGACCACCCGCGAGATCGGGCGCTTGTTCCGGATGAGCGGGGTCGATTTCCGCAAACTGGCTCCCCAGCCCTTCTCCCCCTGGATGGGAGAATACACCGGCGCAGCCGTCATCTTCGGCGCTACCGGCGGAGTTATGGAAGCAGCCCTGCGCACGGTTTACGAAGTGGTGATGCAGGAGACCCTGGAAGACGTAAACTTCACCGTTGCCCGCGGATTCGAGGGCATCAAGGAAGCTGAAGTGGACCTCAATGGGACCGTGGTAAAGGTGGCCATCGCCCACGGACTGGGCCATGCCCGTAAGCTCATGGACCAGGTACGGGCCGGTGAATCACCCTACCATTTCATCGAGATCATGGCCTGCCCGGGCGGCTGCGTCGGCGGCGGCGGACAGCCGATAACCAAAGCCAATGTCAAGCGCATCGAACGCCTGGATGCCATCTACATCGAAGATGAAGCCATGCCGGTGCGGAAATCCCACGAAAATGTGGAAGTCAAGAAGATCTACGAGGACTTCCTGCATGAACCCCTGGGCCATAAATCGCACGAATTGCTGCACACCCACTACCATGCCAAAAACAAGAGTTTCTTATAATCGCTAGGATTGGGTTTTTGACAGCGTCCGTCCAGAAATCAACCGCTTACCCGGGATCATCCGGGTAGGCGGTTTTTTCATAATAGAGCACCCAGGTGTTCGAGACCACTGAAGAAGTCTCTGAAATGTGTCATGCTGAGCGTCAGCGAAGCATCTTGCAGCTGTATAAAGGTACAGTATTGTTGATGAGATCCTTCGTCGCCTTCGGCTCCTCAGGATGACAAAATAGGTACTTTATCAGTGGTCTCGTGTCCCCTGCGCTTGCATGGGATTCAAGCCTGGGACATAATTATTAAAGACTGATCGGCGAGGTGGTTATATTGGAAAATGTAATGGTCTTTGCTCCCCACCCCGATGATGACATCATTGGCTGCGGCGGCAGCATGGCCCGTCACCTTCACCAGGGAGACCAGGTAGCGATCGTCTATCTGACTTCAGGCGAAGCCGGCAGCCTGCTATACGAGGCTTCCCAATTGGCTGCCCTCAGGGAAAATGAGGCCCGGCAAGCGGCTGAATTATTGGGTACCACCGAGCTCTTTTTCCTCCGTTACCCGGATGGATACCTCGAGTACACCCCATCCGGATTGGACAATATTGTCGGCCTTATCCGCCAGTTCAAACCCACCCGGGTTTATCTGCCCCATAGCCAGGAAGCCGTTCCCGACCATCAGGTTACCTATCGGCTGGCCGCCGAAGGGGTGCGCCGGGCGGCCGGGCCATGGTTCCAGCAGGGGGGGCTGAAGCCCTGGCGGGTTGACACTATCCTGGGTTATGAGGTGTGGACGCCCCTGACCACAATCGGCCACTGCCAGGATATCAGTGGATTTATGAATCTCAAATTAGACGCGCTCAGGATGCACCGTACCCAGATAGAATCGATACGTTATGACGAGGCAGTGGAAGGTCTGAACCGCTACCGCGGGGTGATGACCGGATGGGGAAAATACTGCGAATGTTTCCAGCTCATCAAGGCCTCACTGTAAGGTGCGGGGGAAGAATAATGGCACCTTCATCCGGTAAAGTATTGATGATAACTCCCTTCCGCCAGACCCAGCGGGGCAACAGCATAACCGCGGCCCGGATCCGCAGCGGTCTGACTGACTGCGGCTATGACATCAGTCTGCTGTCACTCGATGAGGACCGGTGGCAGGAACATCTTGGAACCAGCTTGGCCAAATCGGAATATGGTCTGCTGCATGGCTTCCACGCCTGGCACCTGGGCCGGGTCCTGAGATCATTGCCCTTGGCGGCTGAACTTCCCATTATTCTGACCACCACCGGCACCGATATCCACCTCGACCTGCGCAATGACCGCCGGTCAACAGTATTGGCCGCTATGCAGGCTGCTGCCAAAATCGTGGTCTTCCACGATAGTTTCAAACCACTGGTCACCCGGGAGTATCCGCCGGCAGCTGATAAAATAGTCACTATACCGCAAGCTGTAAGCATTGCTGAAACCTTACCCGATAAACGCTCGAAATGGGGATTTGGTACTGATGAGATCATCTTTTTCCTGCCCAGCGGATTGCGCCCGGTCAAAAACATCTCCCTGGCTATCGACGCCCTTTCACAACTGCACCCGCAATACCCACAACTGCGCCTGGCTATCATCGGCGCTGACCTCGATACCAATTACAGCCGCCCCTTGCTGGCCCGCATCCGTACCCTGCCCTGGATTTCCTACCTGGGAGAAATCCCCCATGAGGAGATCGGCTCTTTGTTGGCACTCGGCGATGTGGTTCTGAATACCTCGCTGGCGGAAGGCCAGCCCCAAGCCGTCCTGGAGGCCATGAGCCTCGGTTTGCCCTGTATTATGACCGCGGTGCCGGGCAACCTTGACCTCATCACCGATGGTTTGGAAGGCTTCTACGCACAAGGTGAACCGGACCTCTGCCAGGCTGCCCAAAAGCTGCTGGATGACACCGCCCTGCGCCGTCAAATGGGTGACATGGCCCGGCAACTGATCGCTTCCCGCTACGCACCCTATAAGGAAATCGATGCCTACCACCGGCTCTATCACCAGATATTAGGATTCTGACCTCAATACAACGCAAACGGGTACTCACCTTCACTCCTTCCCTTCCCGGCTATATTCCTTCGTCCTTCCCTCGAGGCCCGCAATCCAAGCGGACCACACCCCCCTCAGATAGTCATTTGGCATACGTATTATATAGTGAGCATTAATTTTGGCATTATTTACGATATTACAAGGAGCAGCAAATTGAAGCATATTTTGTTGGATCAAGAACTGGGCGGCAACCGGTTAAGCGATCCGCTCGGATCCAAGCTCGACCAAATCATTTTGGATAACCTACCCTACGCTATTGTCAGCTGCCGGTTGGCCGATTTCTCTTTAGAATATGCCAACCCGGCCACATTAGACCTCTTGGGTTACACCCGGAATGAGTTTCTCAGTTATAACGCTCTGGACCTGGTCCACCCTGAAGATATCGGGTTGGTGCAATCGTTTATCGCCGCCAATCTACCCATCGGCCACGGCAACCTTGAAGTTCGCTATCGCAAGAAAGACGGGGCCTACCTGTGGCTGGAAGTCACCGGCACCATTGTTCCCCGCGCCCACGATGACACCGCGGTTATAATCATCTCCCACGATATCACCGACAAGAAGCAGGCCGAAGCCCACCTCCGGCACCATTTATCGGCCCAGGGTATACTGCTGGAAACATCCAAAGCCTTCAACAATATCACCGTCGAAGGCATCGACGAACTTATCGTCACGGCGCTAAGAAATATCTGTCGTTTTGATGGGAGTGAACGCAGTTACGTGTTGCTCTTCTCCGACGACCAGTATACCATCAGCCAGGTCTATGAATGGTGCGGGGAGGGGGTCCCTGCTCTGATGCAGCTGGCCAAAGGGATGCCGGTAAATTCGCTGCCCTGGTGGAACAAAAAGGTCCAGGAAGCAGAGGATATATTGATCGCCACCCCGAGTCCTGCGGACAGCGGCGGCGATGATCATGCCGGGAGGGAGGCCCTGCTGGCGGCTCAATCCCAAATGGTTGTGCCGATGTTCCTTGAAGAAAGGATCGTGGGCTTTCTTGGCTTCGATGCCGTCAGCGAGCCTAAAACGTGGTCCAAAGAAGATACCGTCATGTTGGAATCAGCGGCCCAGATAATCGTGCGCGCCCTGCAACGCAAACAATACGTCGAGGCTCTGCAATCTTCCGAGAATTATTACCGCACCATATTTGAGACCACCGGTGCCGCCACCATGATTATCGAAGAGGATATGTCCATCTCCATGATCAATGAGAATTGTCTCCGGTTGCTGGGTTACCGCCGGGGGGAGATGATCGGGGCTCCCCTGTTCGATTTTGTTCCCGTCAATAGGGCAGCTGCCCTGCAGGAATACTTCGATCTGCCCCGGACCCAGCCCGGCAGCGCACCCCGCCAGTATATGACCCAGCTTATCGATCGGGATCATAAATATCGCCAAGGTGCGGTTCATGTCGACATAATCCCGGGTACCGGCAAATACGTTTTGACTTTTACCGATCTCACCGAATTCACCCGTATCGACCGTGCCCTGAAGACTATCAGCACTATCAACCTGGCCATGATCAATGCCGAAAAGGAAGCTGATTTGCTGCGCTCGGTGTGCGAGTTGATAGTGGAGCTGGGCGGTTATACCCTGGCCTGGGTGGGATACCTGCGCCCTGAGCAACAGTATAAAGTGCAGCCCATCGCCAATGCGGGCATAGATGGAGGCTACCTGGCCAAACTCAACATCCGGCTGGCCGATGAAAAACGCGGCAAAGGGCCTACCGCCAATGCCATCCGCACCTGCCAGCCGATCGTCACCCCGGATTTCAAACACGCTGAGTCATTCCGTCCCTGGCTCAAAGATGCCCTGCGCCGGGGTTTTAAATCGAGTATGGATATCCCGTTGGTCGAGGATGGCAGGGTTTTTGGCGTAATCAACATCTGTGCCAGCGAGATCGATGCTTTCGACGACCAGGAACAAACACTGCTGATCAACATGGCCGATAATCTGGCCTATGCCATCATGGCCCTGCGCACCCGCGGGGAAATGAACCAGACTGCCCGGGACCTGGAGAAAAGCCTGGAAAAGATGCAGCGTATCCTGATGCAATCGGTCTCTGCCCTGGCCGCCGCTTTGAATACCCGGGATCCATACACCGCCGTGCATCAGAAGAAAGTGGTCCGTCTGGCGTCCGCCATCGCTGCCGAAATCGGTTTGTCCAGGGATCAAATCGAAGGCATCGAGGTGGCCGGCAACCTCCATGATATCGGGAAGATACACGTACCCCTGGAGATTCTCAGCAAACCAGGTAAATTGACCGATATCGAATTCTCCTACGTCAAGACTCATAGCCAATCCGGCTACGACATAATCAAGGACATTGAGTTCCCCTGGCCGGTGGCCAATATTGTCCTGCAACATCACGAGAGAATGGACGGTTCAGGATACCCGCTGGGGATCAGCGGAGATGAGATATTGCTGGAAGCCCGAATAATCGCGGTGGCTGACGTCGTCGAAGCCATGACCTCCCACCGCCCCTACCGTCCTGCCCTGGGAATCGAGCAGGCTCTCCAGGAAATAATCACAAACCAGGGGGTCTTGTATGATCCTGTAGTGGTTGAGGCATGCTGCCGGCTGTTTCAAGAATTGGAGTTCGAGTGGGAGGACTAGTTGCAGCCGGAAGCCAACGGGGCTTTAGACTGTTCTAGCCTTCCCCTGACAATATGGAATGTATCTCCACTCCATATCTGCGCACCAGGTCCTGTTTAGCCTGCCGGTATGCCTCAAACTGTCCTTTCCGGGTAGTGCGGTCAACGTAGCGGCGCGCCAATTCTTCCGTTATCACATCCAACAGCAGTTCAGCCAGCAGCAGTCGGGCCCCGTCCTTGAAGTATCCCTGCCCGCTGACATATAAGCGCACGGTGGGGGCTTCGGTATTGATCAAGACAAGTCGTTCCTCGGGGCTATATACGGCCCGGTCCATATCATTCTCCAGGTTGCGAAGTTCGTAGCCGCGGAACAAGTCCGTGGCGTTGTCCATGTTCCAGGGCCGGGATACCCTTCCAGATGGGTATCCATAACCTTTCCCGCCAGCGTGCTCGGCGATGACTATCTCGCATGAAGCCTCGTATGGCTCACAACTGACTTCAATCCGGCCCCGGGCCCCGATCTCCCTCCCCAGGATCGTCCATTCGAATCGTCCATCCCCGGGGAGGTCCCCCACCGCCAGCACCCCAACCGGAGGTTCAACCAGTATACTCCCGGGTAGTTCATATCCGATTGACAATATGTCCTGTTCCAGCAGTTGACTACGATCCACTATCATGGCTACATGGAAGGCATGTCCTGCCTGGCGGTGATAGAACGGGGTACTGAAACGCAGCACTGCCGGCCGGCCGGTATCAAAGGGCCCGTACTTGCCAGAACCGGGTCCGGGGGGCAGGATAATACCCAAATCCTCAACCGCAATCTGATTCATTCGCTGCAAGACCTGCTCGATCATTCTCTGGGTCCGGCGCGAGGTGGCAGCACGATCGAAATGACTGAGCCGGATCTGCTCCCTCTTAATAATATCGGCGATCCTGGTGCTCACCGCCGCAGTAAAGGCCGCTACGAAAGGATCCTTGAGGTTTAAACCCTCCCGTTCGTCACTTATCACCGGGTGCCCCGCGGCCAGCATCTCCGCCAAACCAGGGCAAACCACCTTACCAAACAGGAATTCGGTGCCCAGTTGGTTCTCGTAATGGAAGAACTGGCAGTCGAAAACCGCCGTCCCTGAAACCACCAACAGTCCATTGGTTCGTTCATCCCCTTTGAGCACCAGTTCGGCATCAGTGGCTTTTTTGAGCGTAAGGCTGTATGGCCATACTCGGCCGTCGAACTTGAAGCTGCCCGGTTCATCCGGGCCAATCAGCATCTCCGCTTCGGGTTCCTCGAAACGCAGCTGCAAGGTAGTCTGTTTTTTCCCGGCTTTGCTGATGTTGATCAGTTCAACATCCCGCCGGGTCATTACGTCCCGCAGGTATATGTTGTTCTTCACCGCCATAACCAGCGAATGATAGTAGGGTATATTGACCAGAAGGTTTTCGATCACGATAGTCACCTGGGTGCCATTGATCTCTTCAGGCAGGTTGAGACGGGTGCGGTCCTTGGCCTGGACTTCCCTGTCCCCATCCCAATCATCAAAGAGATAAGCGCCTTTTTCATCCCGGAAAAGGTCGATCCGGGCCAGACGTCCCTGGTAGACTGACTCTATCCATCCATGCCCCAGTCCATAAACCGCCTGCTTCAACCCGCGGCCGAAATAACCCCGTCCCCCGGCTTCGCCCTGGGCCATAAGACTGTGCGCGCCTCCATAGGACAAGACCGATCGCATCCGCTCCAGGGACATCCCTTCGGCCCGGTCGGCAACCTTTATAACCGCCCCTTTCTGAAAGCGTTCGTAACTGACGGAGATCCTGCCATCGATGCATTGTCCTTTGTTCTCCAGCCGGGAATAACTGTCGTCACTGTTGGTTATCAATTCCACCAGAGCCTTTTCAATAGATGCAAACCGCCGTGAGTCGATGTCAATCACCCTTTGGTCAACCGGGAGGGCCGCTACGGTCATCGCTCTCATCCTCTCTTTTCAAGTCTTCACAACCGGGTATAAGGTTCCTCTTTTTGATTTTATCATGAATAATGGGTTGGATAAGCAGTGATGATATGGTCAGAGCAGAGCGTGCTTTCCCCCGGCATCAGCTATTGGCTGCAGAATAATCTAAAAATAAGAAAAAGCCCCTTAAACCAGGGCTCTTGGTGTAACACCTATTAATCTGCAAAATAAAACTGGTCGGGATGACAGGATTTGAACCTGCGGCCTTCTGGTCCCGAA
>JBEHWJ010000048.1:0-15754 GCA_040217755.1 Syntrophomonadaceae bacterium
CTGCTCGATTATTTGAAGAAAAACGATTTCGATCGTTATCGCAATATAGTAACCCGGCTGGGTCTACGCAGATAAAGAGCGGAATGCCGCTCTTTAACTTTATATAGTTTTCGAAAGGAGGCAAATACCATCGTCCATAAATACCAAACTCAGGTAGCCGGTCGTCCCTTGATAATCGAAGTGGGACAGGTTGCCAAGCAAGCCAACGGTTCTGCCCTGGTCAGATACGGTGATACAGTCGTACTGGTGACCGCTACCGCATCCGCCCCCCGGGAAGGATTGGACTTCTTCCCTTTGATGGTGGAGTATGAAGAAAAACAATACGCAGCCGGTAAGATACCGGGAGGGTTTATCAAACGCGAAGGCCGGGCCACCGAAAATGCCACATTGTCAGCGCGCCAGATAGACCGGCCGATCAGACCGCTTTTCCCCAAGGCCTATAAGAATGACCTGCAGGTAGTGGCCACCATCCTGTCAGTGGAGAAAAACAATTCCCCGGACATCACCTCCATAATCGGAGCGTCGGTGGCCCTCGGAGTTTCCGACATACCTTTCGCAGGGCCGGTGGCGGCAGTCATCGTGGGCCTGGTCGATGGGCAGCTGATCATCAATCCCACCGTCGAGCAGCATCATCAGAGCGATCTGCATCTGGTTGTGGCAGGCACCAAGGATGCCATCATGATGGTGGAGGGACATGCCCGTGAAGTGCCGGAAGCCACAATGCTGGAGGCGATATTCTTCGGCCACGAAGAGATTAAGAAGATCGTGGCTTTCCTGGAGCCTATAGTGGCGGAATTGGGCAAGCCCAAACGGGAAGTTCCGGTCATCCCTGTCAACGAAGAGATGGAGACTGCCGTCAGGGATTATTCTATCCCCATCCTGGAGGCAGCGGTCCTTAATCCAGATAAGAAAGCCCGGGAAGCCGAAATGGACAAGGCCCGGGATGCCATCCTGCAACATTTCGCCGACATCTATCCCGAAGAAGCTAAGCAGATCGCCGCCCTGGCCGATAAGCTCCTGAAGGAGATCGTCCGCAAAATGATCCTTGAAGACGGGGATCGGGTGGACGGCAGAAAGTTGGACGAGATAAGGCAGGTAAGCTGCGAAGTGGGCTTTTTGCCCCGGCCACATGGTTCAGCCCTGTTTACCCGCGGCCAGACCCAGGTGCTGTCAGTTACTACCCTGGGACCGCTCCGCGAGAATCAGCTCCTGGACGGTTTGGGGATTCAAGAGAGCAAGGAATATATTCACCACTACAACTTTCCCCCCTATAGCGTCGGTGAAACCAAGCCCATGCGCGGGCCCAGCCGCAGGGATATCGGTCACGGCGCCCTGGCCGAGAGAGCCTTGCTGGCGGTTATCCCCTCGACGGAGGAATTTCCCTATACCATCAGGGTCGTGTCTGAAGTACTGGAATCGAACGGTTCCAGCTCTATGGGGAGCGTATGCGGCAGCAGTCTTGCGCTGATGCACGCCGGTGTTCCCATCAAGGCCCCGGTATCGGGGATCGCCATGGGGCTGGTCAAAGGTGAAGATAAATTTGCCATCCTGAGCGATATTCAAGGTATCGAGGACGCTCTGGGCGACATGGACTTCAAGTTGGCGGGTACTGCCAAAGGAGTCACTGCCCTGCAGATGGATATAAAGATCCGCGGCGTGGACCGGGAGATAGTCCAGGTAGCCCTGGGCAAGGCTCGCGAGGGACGGATGTTTATAATGGACATCATGCTCCAGGCCATCGACAAGCCCAATCCGGAACTGTCCCCCTACGCTCCCCAGATGATCCGCATGCAGATCAATCCGGAAAAGATAAGAGAGATCATCGGCCCCGGGGGCAAAACCATCCACAAGATCGTGGCCGAGAGCGGCTGCAAGATCGACATCGAAGACGACGGGAGTCTCTTTATCATCGCTACCGACGAAGAAGGCGCCAAGAAGGCGCGTTTCCTGATCGAGTCCATCCTGGCCGATGTGGAAGTCGGCAAGGTGTATACCGGTACGGTAAAACGGATCATGGACTTTGGCGCATTTGTGGAGATCATCCCCGGAGTTTTGGGAACCAGCGGCAAAGAGGGGCTGGTGCATATATCCCAATTGGATGAGACCCGGGTGAATAAAGTCGAGGACGTTGTCAAAATAGGCGACAAGATCGATGTCAAGGTCACCGAGATAGACCGCCAGGGCCGGGTCAATCTTTCCCGTAAAGCGGTATTGAAGATGGCCAAGTCGGGAACCAATCCCAGCTAGAATCAAATAATACAAGTTTTTGCCGATCAGGGTCCCGTGTCGGCCGGATCGGCAAATAAAACCGAATAGTAGTGCTCACTGCCGAATATTATTTACGTAAATAAGATTGAGGCGGTGGGTATTATTTTTTTAGGAAAGGGTTTCATGTTTTTCGATTGGACAGCCGAGCCCTTTTTCTTTTGGCCTTTTTTGGCAGTCTGACCTTTATATCCAGCTGGGTGGACAAAATGGAACGGGATGCCTTCGGGGCAAAATCCGGGGTAAGCGTGGAAGGCGTAATAGTGGAACGACTGCTGCCGGGGGAATTGGAGGAGGTGGTGCGGGGGATCGCTCTCCAATACCAGAAGTTGCCGGTTGAACCCAGACTGGATAAACAAACGGGCCTCATCATCAGCGAAGAGATCGGATATACGGTAGATATAGAAGCCACCTTGGCCCGGCTTCGCGCTTGCCAACCGGGGGAGAACGTAGAACTGAGAAAAATAGTGCTGGCTCCCCGGCACCGGGGGGTCGAGATCAAAAATGCGCAGCAGACAGTGATCGGCAGCTACTCGACCTGGTTTCATGGCAGCCCGGCCCGCTATCAGAATATCGCCACGGCCATGAGAAGCGTCAACAATACCCTGTTGTGGCCGGATCAGGTATTTTCATTCAATGAGTTTATCGGACCCCGTACGCCGGAACGAGGCTACCTGCCTGCACCGGTAATTCTTAACGGCGACCTGGATGTCGGCTATGGGGGCGGGGTGTGCCAGGTGTCCAGCACCATCTATAACGCCGCTTTAGCCGCCAACCTGACGATCATCGAACGCCACAGCCACAGTAAGCCGGTCCACTATGTGCCCGAAGGACGTGATGCTGCCGTCGATTACGGCGGAGTTGACCTCAAGTTCAAGAATAACCGCAGTACGGCGGTGATTATAAAGTCTTCATTATATAACGGGCGGCTTTATATCGAATTGAGAGGAGCGGAGCAGACTTGAAATTCTGGGTTTTAAAACGAAAAACGGCGATTGCCGCAATCGGCGTAGTCCTGATGGTTCTGGTGGCAGGGGTGATATTCTATACCTATGCCCTCAAGGACCGAAGCGTTGCGGCCGGGGGGCCGGAGCCCATATTCCAAGGCAATACCGGGAGCAAAATGGTAGCCATAACCGTGAACGTGGATTGGGGGGAAGAATTTCTGCCCGCCATGTTAACCGAATTCAAAAAGAACAACGCCCAAGTGACGTTTTTCGTGACCGGGCGGTGGGCCGAAAAAAATGCTGATATGCTTCAACAAATGGCCCAGGCTGGCCACAGCGTCCAGAATCATGGCTACCGCCATGTTCATTTCAACGCTCTGGGGACGGAAGAGATCGGCTCCGAAATCAAGAAAGCCGAAGAAATCATATTCAATATAACCGGGCAGAAGTCGTCCTTCTTCGCCTCGCCCTACGGGGAATATAATCCCCGCCTGGTCCAGGCGGTCAACGGGATTGGCTACCAGTACATCATGTGGAGTGTCGACACCATCGACTGGCAGAAGCCGGCCCCGGAGACTATCGTCAACCGGGTGATGAAGAAGGTCCACAATGACGCCATCATACTGATGCATCCCACCGAACCGACGGTGAAAGCCCTGCCGACCCTGTTGGGCCAACTGCAGGCCCAGGGTTACCAGATGGTCTCGATTGACAAGATTACTGCCGGTAAGAGCGATGGCCAAAATGACGCCAATTAAGCTCTGCCAAAGGATTTGGGCTCTGGCGGCCCTTATATTCATAGCTGGCTGGTTAAATCCCGCGCCGGTCACAGCCGCCCCCCGCCTGACTTCCCAATACTACTGTCTGGTTGATGCGGAGAGCGGTCAGTATATACACGGCAAGAACGCCAATGTCGAAAGGCCCATGGCCAGTACCACCAAGATAATGACCGCCATACTGGTATTAGAGTACGCCAACCTGGACGAGGTGGCAACGGTTAGCGCCACTGCCGACCGGACGGCCGAATACACTATCGGTTTGCGAACCGGTCAGAAGCTGCCGGTCGGGGAATTGCTGAAAGTCGCCCTTATCCGTTCGGCCAATGATGCGGCGGTGGTGTTGGCCGAGCACGTGGCTGGCGATGAACAATTTTTCGCCTATCTGATGTCCAAAAAGGCTTTCCTGATCGGCGCCCCCAATACCAGATTTCAAAACGCTTCCGGTCTCCCGGCCAAGAACCATTACAGCACCGCCTACGACCTGGCGCAAATAGGACGGTATGCGGTCGCCAAGCCAGTTATCAAGGAATTGGTGAGTACCGTGCAGACTACCTTTAAACATCCTGCCTACCTGCAGCCACTGACCATAAGGAATACCAATGCCGCCTTGCTGGTAGGGTACCGAGGGGCGGACGGCATCAAGACCGGTACCACCGACGATGCCGGCAAATGCCTGGTGGCTTCCTCTACCCGCGGGGAGCGGAGCCTGATCGCGGTGGTACTGAAATCTGGTGATCGTCAGGGCGACTGTATGAGGTTGATGGATTATGGATATCAGAGCACCGCCCGCCAGAAAATTCTGGACCACCAGCAATCCTTCAAGAGCCTGAAGGTAAACTACGGTGAGCCAGCCTGGGCCGAGGTGGTGACCGCCGGTGATGTGTGGTTGTGGCAGGGGGAGGATATAGATGACATTGAAAAAATCGTGCGCTTACAATATAATCTTGATGCACCGATAATGAAGGATCAGGTCTTGGGTGAAGTAGACGTTTATATCAATGACCGCTATTTTCGGAGCGTGGCTCTGGTCAGCCAGAACCATATCTGCAGACAACCGTGGTTGGGGGAGAGACTCATGAAACAGTGGATCGAAAACATCAGGGCTGGCCGGGATGACCCCAACGGATCCTGAGAATGGAGGAACAAAGGTGATATACAGATGGGAGCTTGGCAATGGTGCCGAGCTGGTAGCAGAGGACATACCCTACGTTAAATCCGCGGCGGTAGGGATATATATCAAGGTCGGATCGCGATACGAGACTCCCAGTCTGGCAGGTGCCAGTCATTTTATTGAGCATATGCTTTTTAAAGGCACCCCGGACCGGACTGCCCGGGATATAGCCGAAAGCATGGAGAGCATGGGCGGCCAGTTGAATGCCTACACCGCCAAAGAGCACACCTGCTTCTATGCCCGCACCCTGGACGAGGATATCTTTACGGCGGTGGACATCCTGTTCGACATGGTGTTCAATTCGTCACTGGCTCCCAGCGATTTTGACGTGGAAAGGCAAGTCATTATTGAAGAGATCAATATGTATGAAGACACTCCCGATGAGCTGATCCATGATATATTTGCCCGTAAATTCTGGGAAGGCCATAACTTGGGCAATTCCATCCTGGGCTCATCCATATCGATCGGAGCGATGGACCGGGAAGAACTCTATAATTACTATCGGCAATACTACGTACCCAGTAATATGGTAATCTCCGTGGCCGGAAACATCGAACCCCTCAGGATCAAGGATTACATAGGGGATAAACTGGGCATGTATGGAGGCCAGATTCCGGTAGACTTATTGGAACCACCGTATCTAAACCAGCCCTTCATCCAAATGGTGCCCAAAGATGTCGAGCAACTGCAGATCTGTATGGGTGTACCCGGTCTGTCTTACCACGACGAGGACCGTTTCGCCCAAAATGTAATGAACAGCATCCTGGGCGGGGGCATGAGTTCGCGGTTATTCCAGAAATTGCGGGAGGAATTGGGACTGGCCTATTCGGTGTACTCCTATCCAGCCAGTTACTCGGACACAGGCATGTTAAGCATATATATAGGAACCAGCCCCGCTCATATCGATAAATTCTGCCGCAATCTTCATGAACAGATAGAACAATTTGTGGAGCAGGGCGTCACTGCCGAGGAGGTCAGCCGCACCCAGAAGCTGATGAAGTCCAGCCTTTCGCTGGGTCTGGAAAGTGTTATGGGCCGCATGACGCGTATCGGCAAGGCGGTGATGATGTACGACGACATCATGACCCTGGAGGAAATAATCAGCCGGATATATGCGGTCGATGCCGGCATGATCCAGGGTATGGCCAGAAAGCTGTTTAACGGTCAGCCCTTCTCCATCGCCGCGATTGGGAGTGAAGCCGCCCTGCCCGTGGTGGAGCAGGAACTGGCCCAGTGGTGGGGTAACCAGCGATGAGAGTACAGATATGCCGCCTCCATTCATTCGATTTGCCTTTGCCCCGTTTCATGACCCCAGGGGCGGTGGGCATGGATATCTATGCCGCCAATAGAGAGCCGGTGGTAATCGGGGTGGGGCAGAGGGTGTTGGTGCCCACCGGAATAGCATTGGCCCTCCCCCCAGGCTATGAAGCCCAGATCCGGCCCCGCAGCGGCCTGGCCCTCAATCACGGCATAACCCTTCTCAATACACCGGGGACCATCGACTCCGATTACCGGGGGGAAATCAAGCTTATTGTTATAAATCTGGGGGACAAAGAGTATACATTACTCAGGGGAGAAAGGATCGCCCAGATGGTCTTTTCCCCGGTGACGAAGCCGGAGTTGATCGAGGTGGAAATGCTCGGCGGCACCGAACGAGGAGCGGGGGGGTTTGGGCACACCGGTATTTAGGGGGTAGGAAAGATGCGGCTGAACGATTTGGTGGGAAAAGAGATGGTCAATATTTACGACGGGATGAGGATGGGCACGGTGGGCGAGTCTGACCTGCTCCTGGATCAGGAGACCGGAAACATCGTCTCCATCATCTTGCCCAACCGGGGCAACATGTTGAATTTCTGGACGGATCGTCAGAAACTGGTCATACCCTGGGAAGCCGTCAAAAAGATCGGCCGCGAAGTGATCGTGGTGGAGCTGGACAACACCCATATGCGCCTGAAAAACAATTCCATTTGATTACTGCCGGGTGCCAAAGGCCCGACCGGTCCCGCAGCAGGTAACAAGAACCGTCCTGCCGTACAATCAGTTGTACATAAACAGGGCGGTTTTCTCTTGCCATGGCTTTATGGTCATCCCCACCTGTGATTTGGCACTTGTATTGATAAATGGATTACAATAGTATAATATTATTTGAAATTTTACAAGGAGGCCAAATCAATGACAGATAGATTCAGCAAAGAGGGTCTCACTTTTGATGACGTTCTTCTTATACCAGGACATTCTGTGGTGATGCCCCAGGATGTCGATGTTTCAACCCGCCTGACCAGAAACGTACGCCTGGAAACCCCCATAATGAGCGCCGGCATGGACACAGTAACCGAGGCGCGGATGGCCATCGCCATGGCCCGCGAAGGCGGCATCGGAATTATTCATAAAAACATGACCATCGAGGAACAAGCCCGGATGGTGGACCGGGTAAAACGCTCCGAACACGGGGTCATATCGGACCCCTTCTTTCTAGCGCCTCATAACAAAGTCCGTGATGCCCTGCGCATCATGGAACACTATCACATTTCCGGTGTCCCCATCACCGAGGGACGGAAGCTGGTTGGCATCCTCACCAACCGCGACCTGCGTTTCGAAACCGACTTCGAGCAGCCCATCAGCAATATAATGACCAGTGAGAGATTGGTCACCGCCCCGGTCGGCACGACCATGGAAGAGGCCATGCAGTTGCTGCGCAAGTACAAGATAGAGAAACTCCCCTTGGTCGATGACAACTTCAACCTGATGGGGCTGATAACCATCAAAGATATAGAAAAGACCCACAAGTATCCCCGGGCTGCCAAGGATGAGCGGGGGAGACTGATAGTGGGGGCAGCGGTGGGCATTGCCCGGGATACCCTGGAAAGGGTGGAGGCACTCAAGGATGCAGGTGTCGATGTGTTGGTGGTAGATACCGCCCACGGTCATTCCGAGGGCGTGATCCAGATAGTCGGGCAGATAAAAAGCCGGTTCCCGGCCGTGGAAGTAGTGGGTGGCAACGTCGGCACCGGGGAGGCCGCCGAAGCACTCATCCAGGCCGGCGCCGACGCCATCAAGGTAGGGATCGGACCGGGTTCCATCTGTACCACCCGGGTCATCGCCGGGATCGGCATCCCCCAGATAACGGCGGTAGTAGATTGTGCCAGGGTGGCCAACAAATATGGTGTCCCCATCATTGCCGACGGGGGGATAAAGTATTCCGGAGATATCGTCAAGGCCATCGCGGCCGGGGCCGATGTAGTAATGATGGGCAATCTGCTGGCCGGTACCGAAGAGAGTCCCGGCGAAGAAGTGGTGCTGCAAGGGCGTCGTTACAAGGTCTACCGGGGAATGGGTTCCATCGGCGCCATGTCGGATGGCAGCAGCGACCGTTATTTTCAGGAAGGTGCGCAGAAGCTGGTACCGGAGGGCATCGAAGGCCGTATACCCTTCAAAGGTTCGGTTTCTGAAACCATCTTCCAGCTGGTCGGGGGACTTAGAGCCGGGATGGGTTATTGCGGGGTGGTAAATATAGAGGAATTAAAAACCCAAACGAAATTCATCCGCATAACCAACGCCGGTTTGACCGAGAGCCATCCCCATGACGTTACCATAACCAAAGAGGCGCCGAACTACCAGGTCCTGTAGTCGTGGAGATTTATTTGCTGCGGCTGGCGCTGGCCGGGATAGCTGGATTCATATTAGGAATAATAAGCAACGGGAAGGACAAAACCAAATCCAGTCGGGTATTCGCCATAGTCTCCATAAGTTCCGCCTTACTCTATATCGTGGCCACAGGTATTTACCAGCAGGCTCCCGGCGTGGGAGATCCCACCCGTTTGACCGCCCAGATCCTATCGGCCTTGGGATTCCTGTTCGCAGGGATAGTATGGGTAAGCAGGGACAAAAGAGTGGAAGGGACCAATACCGCCGCCGCTTTACTGATGGCCGCCTTGATAGGACTGTTGATCGGTGCCGGCCGGCAGCAGACCACGCTATTGGGTATATTCTTTTTTATGATGATCTATTGGCTGTCGGGTTGGGTCAAGTCGGGCGTACGCCGTAAAAGGATGCATAAAGATACCGGGGAGTAAAATCCCCCCGGTAGATGCGGGCTCATCAAATCCATGGCAGTTATCGGGAACCGACGCTACGTTCAGCTATTTCAATGGCTTTGGCAACCATGTTGCCGCAGTCCCTGGAACTGACTTCGCCCCATCCCCTGCTGGCTACAACCTGGTCAACACCTAGTTCACGGGCAATTTCATATTTGAGTTGCTCAGACATGATTCCCCTTCTTCTAGCCAACTGATACCCTCCTTATTATCATGGCCCGCAATATATAGTCTACCTTGGGGATCGGTTTCTGATGCTATAAAATAATTAAATAAATGTAATGAATTGGCTTATTAAAGCCGTTATAATAGTATATGACCGCTCGGCAGGGCGATATACTTATTTTGTAAATGGATTAACCAGGAGGGACCCAAATGAGGTATGAGGGCAATATTTTTCGGCCGCCCAGTGAGGCCCGGAGTTATATACTACAATGTACGGTGGGTTGTTCCCATAACCGTTGTACTTTCTGCGGGATGTATAAAGACAAGAAATACCGCGTACGCAGTCAGTCGGAAATCCTGGCGGACATACGTGCGGCCGGGGCATATTATGGCGATCTGTACAAAGTATTCCTGGCCGATGGTGACGCACTGGCCATGCCTACCGGCGACTTGCTGGAAATCATAGCGGCGCTCTACCAGACCTTCCCCAGCCTTAAACACGTGGGTATCTATGCCAGTCCGGACAGTATCCTGGGCAAAACCATGGAGGAGCTTAAAAAGCTTAAAGAGGCCGGGCTCACCATCGCCTACCTGGGGGTTGAAACCGGCGACCGCAAGCTGCTGGAGGACATCCGTAAAGGCGTCACCTATGAAGAGATGGTGGAAGGCGGCCGGAAGGTAAGGCAGGCGGGGATACTGCTGTCGGTTACAATTTTATTGGGACTCGCCGGGCGTACTCCGCAGGCGGTCGACCATGCCCGCAATACGGCCCGGATTTTGAACGAAATCAATCCCGATTATATCGGGGCTCTAACGTTGATGCTGGTGCCCAAAACGGAGATGTATCGGCGAGCCCAGCGGGGCGAATTTGAACTGCCCAACCCCTTCGAGATCCTTGATGAGTTGCGGATAATTATTCAGGGGCTGGAAGTAGAGGGCACCGAATTCCGCAGCAACCACGCCTCCAATTACCTGGCTATTAAAGGAAGGTTACCCGAGGACAAGCAAAAGATACTTGATCTGATCGATAACATTATCGATACCAATGACCGCCGTTACCTGCGTCCCGATTATATGCGGGGACTCTAGAAACCAAAACACAATAGGCATCGGAAGCCTGGAACAATAGGGAGGAAGCATATGGCTCTGTTTGGCAACAAGGATGAAAACCTGTTCTTTCTCTTTTCGGAGAGCGCCCGGGTGGTCCTGGATGGAGGCGATATCCTCAACGATGTAGTTGAATACTACGACGGCCTGGATAGCAAAATGGCCTCTATGACCGCCTTGGAAAACGAAGGAGACCGTATAATCGAGACCCTGGTGCGCAAACTGCATACCAGTTTTATATTACCGTTTGACCGTGAGGATGCCTTGCAACTGGTACAGAAATTGGCCAGCACCCTGGACTATATCACCGGCATCATCGACATCCTGTGCCTGATCAAGCAGGGTAAACCCAACGCCTGGATAAAACAGATGATAAATGTGTTGTACGAGGCCCTGGTTTTACAGAAGAAAGCCATACAACTGCTGCCCAAGCTGGATCAGAACCGGAAGATGATGCTGGAATATTGTGAACAGATCCGGCAATTGGAGCACAAGCAGGATAAATACTACCGCCAGGGTTTGGGAGATTTGTTCGAGAATGAAAAGAACGCGGTCCGGATATTGAAGTGGCGCGGCGTCTACGAACACATCGAGCAGGCCCAGGACCATATCGAAGATGTCGCTATTTTGCTGCGCAATATTGCCATCAAATATTCGTAAAGCAACCGCCGGAGCAATAAAAGCGTGAGCCCCCGCTCATTGAAGGAACGGGGGCTTTGCTTTGGCCTAAACCCATTTGCGGCTGCGGAAGAAAGTCAACATGCCCATAGCGAGAGCGATCATGCCCAAGAGGATGAACCACACCGCGTGGGTACTATCACTGCCGGGAAAGTGCACATTCATCCCGAAGAAGCCGGTTATCACTGTGAGCGGCATCATGATTATACTGATAATGGTAAGGATGGTTATGATTTCGCTGGTCCGGCCGGTCAGAACCGAGTAATAAGTCTCCATGGTACTGTTCAAAAGGTCGCGGTAGGTGTTGACCGAGTCCAGGATACTATTTAGGTTGTCGGCCAAGTCCAGATAATAGGGTATGTTGTCATCATGTACGAAGAAGGAATAACGACCTTTGATATTGACGAATATATGTCTCTGGGGGATCAGGACCTTGCGCAGCAATATAATGGTACGGCGCAGGGTGGAGATGTCCTCGGTCACATTTTGGCCTTTGCTGAGGAAAACGCTGTCCTCCAGGTCGTCGATGCGTTCGCCCAATCTCTCTATGATGGGGAATGAATCGTCGACTATATTATCGACTATTCTATAGAGCAGGTAGTCCGGTCCACGTTTCATATACTCATTGGTCTTCAGGCTGACCCGGGCCACCTTGCCGACCGCCAGCAAGGCAACCGGATGGATGGTGACGATATAATTGGTGCCGATAAAGACATCCAGTTCTATACTTGATATTTCGTCCTCTTCCTCGGCCTCCTCAAAATAGCGCAGGGCGTGGAAGACGAAGAAATAGTAGTCATCATAATCGTCGACTTTGGCGCGTGGGCTTTCCTGCAGGCAGTCTTCCAGAGCCAGAGGGTGGAAATCGAAGATCTTCCCTATATAGGCCAGTTCTTGCTCCGAAGTGTCATAGAGGTCTATCCAGAGCAGATTCTCCGGCGAAGATAGTAATTCATCGGTTTTGGTAAGGTCCACGTCGTGGTACATCTTGGCATCGACGTGATTGTACCAGTAAGTCTTGATCAATTCATGATCCCTCCTTTTGCACAGAAGGGTTACCAGAACGCTCGGTGCTGAAATAAGTCCCTTCTATTTAATAGGTAGCGGTTCTCAGTCTGTTGGCCTGACGATCGATCCGCGGGTATAGGTTCCATTTCACCACCGCCTTTCTGATTAGAATCTGACCCGTAATACTGCTACAATTGAGTTGCCCGCTTGGGCCCCTAGGTTAATAATATACCTGTACAAGCGGGACATTGTCAATCCAAGTCGGCTAGGGAGGGATAGTCTGACTAATAAATGGAAAAAATACTCTCAGATGGGAGGAAGATAAATGTTGCGCAAGATCACACTTTCGGTTCTGATCATAATCTCCATATTGTTCGGAGCAGCCTTTGGCATAGGTCTTCCCTATGCTATAGTTCCCAAGTCGTCAACAGTTTATGATATAAACGGCCAGGTGGTGCAGGGACTATCCGAACAGAATCAGGTCCAGGTCGAGATTGACCAAATATCGCCCCACTTCGTGAATGGGATAATCGCCATAGAAGACAAGAACTTCTACCACCACCACGGGGTCGACCTCAGCGGTATGCTGCGGGCCATGTTGACCAACATCAAATCCGGCCGGATAGTGGCGGGGGGCAGCACCATAACCCAGCAAACCGCCAAAACCCTGTTTCTGAGCAACGAAAGGACCTGGAGCCGGAAGATCAAGGAACTGTATTATTCCATCTTGATGGAGAACCGCTACAGTAAAGAGGAAATCCTGACCATGTATTGCAACAGCATATATTTCGGCGAGGGCGCCTATGGCGTGGAACTGGCTTCCCGCACCTATTTTGCCAAACCCGCCAAGGACCTTACCCTGGCGGAGGCTTCGCTCTTGGCGGGATTACCCCAGAGCCCCAGTTACTACGACCCCTATCTGCGTCCTGAAGAGGCCAAGACCCGGCAGGGACAGGTGCTGCAGCGGATGCTGGAAGAGGGAAAGATCACCGCGGAGGAAAAAGAGGCCGCCTCCAAAGAAAAACTGGTTTACAAGCGGGCCCAGTTCGCCGCCAGTGACGCGCCCTATTTTGTATCCCTGGTGCGCGATTACCTGCGCGAAAAATACGGTGATGCCATGGTTTACCGGGGCGGTCTGCGGGTCTATACGACCCTCGACCTCAATATGCAAAAGGCGGCCAATGAGGCCTACCTGGCGGGGCTCAAAAATCAGAATGCCAATCTGCAGGTGGCACTGGTGGCCCTGGACGTAAAGAGCGGGCAGATCAGGGCCTTAGTAGGGGGACGGGACTTTACCGGATCCAGTTACAACCGGGCCTTTGCCCAAAGACAGCCGGGTTCCACTTTTAAGCCATTTGTCTATTCTCTGGCTATGGAGCGGGGATTCAATCCGGCCAGCATGATAATGTGCGAGGAGAAGGTGTACAAACTGCCCAACGGCGACACCTATAAACCCCAGGACTATGGGACCGAACCGTATCACTGGCGGCCATTCACGCTGAAGGAAGCTATCATGGTATCCGACAACACTGTTTCGGTGGCGTTGACCGATCAATTGGGAGTCGACGAAGCGGCCGCCTATGCGCAGCAATTCGGGTTTCAGAATATCCAGCCCATCCTATCGCTCCCCCTCGGTTCCAATGAAGTGAGCCCGGTAGATATGGCCGCCGGCTATGCGGTTTTTGCCAACCAAGGGGTATATAATCCGCCATCCTACCTGCTCAAGGTCGTTAATGATGACGGGGTGGTCCTGGAAAACAGTGTAACCAAGTCAAATCAGATAATCAGCCCTGAAAATGCTTATCTGATCACCAATATGCTTATAGGGGTGTTGGAGCCGGGCGGTACCGGTTCCGCCCTAAAAGAGCAGGTGGGCCGGATCGCGGCCGGGAAAACGGGCACTACCGAACAGAAAAATGACGCCTGGTTTGTCGGTTATACCCCGCAATTATGCTGTGCAGTATGGGTGGGATATGATCAGGGCAAGGCCGCCAATCTTTTCGGGGGCTCGGCGGCTGGTCCAATCTGGGCGTCATTCATACGAAATGCCTCGGTAAATCTGCCCCCCAACGATTTCGTCCGACCCAATGGGATCGATTTGATCAATATATGCCTGGATACCGGGCTGGTGGCGGCGGAGTCCTGTCCGCGCAAGAGTACCATGGCATTCACCAAGACCAACGAGCCCAATGAAGTATGTTACCTGCACCAACCCGTTTCCAACTGGCTCAATGACATGTTTCCGCATCTGGGAGATGAAAAGGAGCCGGGCCGTCCCTGGTGGAAGATATGGGATTAGAGGTTTTAATAAGTTAAGGACCCAACCTGAACTGAACATGGAATTGAACTCAATCCCTGGCAATGCTGCAAGCCGGGGATTTATACTATTGACAACTGTCAATGCGGCAAAGGGATGATAAATAACCCATGGAGGAGGAGACCGCCATTGCTCTGTTTGGTGGAAGGGATAACCCATAGAGGTGAAGGAGTGGGCCGCGTCCAGGGTCAGGTGGTCTTCATCCCTCATGCGATACCGGGAGAGACGGTGGAAGTCGATATCCGGGAGCGAAAAAAGACTTATCTCCGCGCTCAACTAAAAGAGGTAGTGGCTGCATCACCTGACCGGATTGAACCTGCCTGTCCCTACTACTATAAATGCGGCGGCTGCTCCTACCAGCATATGAGATATGACCGCCAACTGGAGCTGAAACGGCAGGTGGTGCGGGACAACCTGGCCCGGCTTGGCGGGTTGGAAGTTCAGGTCGAGCCGGTGGCCGGAATGGATAATCCCTGGCGTTATCGCAACAAGGTGGAATGGCACGTCGCCAGAGAAAACCATGGTTATCAAATGGGATACCACATCCAGGATAGCCAGGAGCTGCTCCCCATCGAGGGCTGCCTGCTGATCGGGGAGGCCATGGAAGCACTGAGCCGGTATCTGCAGCAGCACCTAAAGGAATTGGGCCTCCCGGAGCGGAGCCGGATAACCGTGCGCCAGTCTTTCGCCAATGGCGAGTTGATGCTGGTCTTGGCCGGCACCGGGATGGAGCAGGTGGACATACAGCCTCTGGTTGGATATCCCGACCTGGCCTCCGTATACTGTATAGACCGGGGACGGGTAATCCATAAGTATGGTCGGCTGACGCTGACCGATAGATTGGCCGGCATCGATTATGAGATATCCCCGCTGGCCTTTTTCCAGGTCAATCACCGGCAGGCCGAAATGCTTATCGACATAGTTAAGGACTATGCTCAAGCGAGCCCATCGAAAAATGTACTGGAGGGATATTGCGGAATCGGCACCATCTCCTTGCACCTGGCCCGTGATGCCGGGAGCGTCATTGGGGTAGAGAGCTACCCGGGAGCTGTCGCGGACGCCCGTGCCAATGCCCGCCGCAATCATATCTCCAACTGCCGGTTTATCGCCGGAGCCTGTGAAAAGGTTATCCCTGATCTGAAAGAGAGTTTTGATGTGGCCGTGTTGGACCCGCCCCGGGCCGGCTGCAGGAAGGAAGTCATCGAGGCGGTAATCAAGGCCGC
>JBEHWJ010000049.1:0-15706 GCA_040217755.1 Syntrophomonadaceae bacterium
AGGCCACCGCCAAGATATTCGCCGGCTTTACCCGGGGATTGGCCTTGCAGCCCGATTACAGCTTCACCCACATCCTGACTCCCGCCGATAAGGAGCAGGCCTGGATGGCGGAAATCCTGGATATATACGCCCAGGAATGGACCCCGGGCCTGGACCTGCTGTTGCAGCGTCTAGGTGAACTTAATGAGGAATTGGAAGGTGAAGCGGAAGGCGCCGACCTGCTGGAGATCATCTCGGGGTTACGGGAAACCGATAACACCGTTTTCAGCATCCTGAACGAGGGATTGAACTGCGCCAGCGCGGTCACCTGGGTGGATTTCCGCCAGGGGAAGGCGTCTGCCCTTTGCACCGGGGGAGTCGATGCCGGCAGTCTGCTGGCCGGTAAGCTTTACGAGCGTCTGAAAACCCTGGTGATGGTTTCGGCCACCCTGGCCGTCGAAGACAAATTTGACAATTTCGTATCCCGCTCCGGCCTGCAGCAGTGGGGTGGGGAGGAGCGGCTGGTCACCCACCTGGAGCATTCGCCCTTCGACTATGAAAGGCAAGCCTGCCTGTACGTGGCAGAAGATATGCCGGACCCGGGCAGCTCTTCCTTCAACGCGGCGGTATTCCAGGTGCTGGCCGACATATTCGCTGCCCAGGGCGGCCAAACCATGGTCCTCTTTACTTCCCGCCAACAGATGCAGGAGGCGTCCCTCGCCCTTAAACCCTATTGCCGGCAGCAGGGGCTCAATCTGCTGGTCCAGCACGAGGACGGCGATTTCGGCAGCCTTATGGATGATTTCGTATACGGGGACAATTGTATCCTGATGGGGGTGGAAACCTTCTGGGAGGGCATCGATTTGCGCGGCGATGCGTTGAGTTGCCTGGTAATCGTCAGGCTCCCCTTCCGCTCACCATCAGACCCTTACTGCAGTGCCTGGGAGCAGTACTACCGGACCGCCTGCCAGAGCAGTTTCAAACACTTCATGCTCCCTGACGCCGCCCTGCGTTTCAAACAGGGGGTGGGGCGGCTTATCCGCAGCGAAACCGACCAGGGGGCGGTAGTGGTCTTGGACAAGCGGTTGGTGGACCGCCAGTACGGACAGATTTTCCGCGCCAGCATCCCCATCCAAAACCTCATCCGCATCCCCCGGGGGCATCTGCCCGGCGAACTCCGCAAGTGCCGCTGAATGGCATAAAAACTGCCTGGCCATCATATTCATAAAGGTAACATTTTTCCATCGGTAATCATACAATAAAACAGGCATAGAGTTTACAGCCGATGGAACTATAGTGCCTGTCCCCAATCCGGAGGGCAGCAGCAAATTAGAGAAGGGGTGAAAGCGGTGAAGGTCTACTATTTCAAAATACCGGCATTCTTGAGGAGTATCTTGTTAAAAATATGGGGATAAAGGTCAGGCGCGCTGCTATGCCCGCCCTGTACTTCATAATCGCCGCCGCACTGATATTGATCGGATTGGTGCTGCTGGCCACAGAAAATAGGGAACTGAGAGATAATTCTTATCTGCCAGTTCCCTTGCGCTTTTATGGGATCTCGGGTTTATTTGCCCTCACTCAGGCCTACCCCCAGCACACCGCCCAGGGCGCCTGCCACCAAACAGGCAGTGAGGGTGTATATGAACCCCATGATGTATATTTTGGTGGGTTGGGCCAGGAAGGTCGTTATCAACATGACGATAAAAAACATCAAACCCAGGATCGAACCCCTTACCAATCCCTGGTTGCCGTAGGCTTTGGCGACCACTGCCCCCCCGGTGAAGACGCTTGACACCATGATCGCCTTGCCCAGGGTGTTCAGGACTGTCTCCTGGATTCCGCTGTAGTAGACGACTGCAGCTGCCAGGGTACACAGGGTTATACCCATCCCCAACGCTATCCCCAAGCCTTTCAATTCTGTCGGTATTTTCACCTTACAGCACCTCCTCCTTTAGAAAAATATGTAAGTCGATATAAAAATATGACCGGACGGGCTGCCAAATTCAGTTAACTTGACGCCAATAACTTGGTGCCTGTCCCCAAGTTATTTGAAAAATAACTTGGGGACAGGCACCAAGTTATTCATGGGTAGCAAGCGGGGAGAATATGCATCCGCCCTGTTTCATAGATATGGAATATGTTACAGGGGGGTGGCGGGTTGCTGGTTGAAAGCCTTCGATGGAGTATAGCCGCGGGTCTGGGGACCTTGCTGGGGGCAGTGATGATTTTCATAAGAAGGCGTTGGAGCGCCCGCGGGCTGGCATTTTTCCTGGGCCTGGCCGCCGGGGTGATGACCGCGGTGGTGGTCTTCGACATGCTGCCCTCGGCATTTCTTTTCGGCCCGGCAGGAATAGCCCTGGGTGGGATTGCCGTGGGTTTGATGTTCATGGTTGCGGGCGACTATTTGCTGGGCTCACGTAAATCCGGCTCGCACAGCTTGCTGGGCCTGGGATACCTTATAATGCTGGGCATCGCCATGCACGATCTGCCCGAGGGTATGGCCATCGCCCTGGGCGACCTGATGAAGAACCGCACCGGTATGGTGATCGCTCTGGGGATAGGCATACACAACATACCCGAGGGCATGGCTATCGCGGTGCCCCTGGTGATGGCCGGGATGAAGAAACCCCTCATATTCACACAAGTCCTGTTGCTCAGCCTGATAACACCGCTGGGCACCCTTTTGGGCATATACCTGATATCCCTGCTGCCTGCCTTGATGCCTCTTCTGCTGGGGCTGGCTTCGGGGATCATGGCCTATCTGGTCGCCTTTCAGCTCTGGCCCCAGGCCCGGACCCAGGATCTTTTCAGCAGCCGCCGCGGCTTCTGGCTGGGGATGGTCATCATCCTTGCCGCCACTTTCATCTAATCCCCTGGGGCGCATAAATCCTGGCTCTTAATCGGAAAATAGACCTAAAAAGCTAGGAGACAAGCTATAATGCCCAATCTTTTGTATGTAGCAACCGCTGCGCTATCGGGAGCGGCCATGGCCCTGCAGGGGACCGTCAACACCGCCCTGGGCAAAGTCATCGGCACCTGGGAATCGACCCTGGTAGTCCATATCATCGGCGCCCTGGCATCGTTGCTGGTCATCATGACCTTGGGGATCGGTTTCAGCTTCTTCGGAAAAATGGACCAAGTACCCTGGTACGGATACCTCGGAGGAATACTCAACGTAGCGATCATCTATGCGGTAGTCATCTCCATGTCTCAAATAGGGGTGGGCAATGCCACCACCGCCATAGTAACTGTTCAGCTGATAACCGCCCTGTTGATCGACTGTACCGGTGCGTTTGGCATGAAACAGTATCATTTTCATTACCGCGATCTTCTGGGGGTAGCGATGTTGGCTATCGGCGCCCGTATTCTGTTTATGGATTGACAACCGGGTTTCTTGCTCACCTCCCTGTAAATAAAGTATTTTTTCCATTAAAATATGGTTAACCGGAAACTATACAGAGAATAGGGCTGCGCCGGGCCATCATGGGTGCGCAAGCCTGAGGGGGGCAGGACATGGAGACCAAGAAACAGCAGAACTTTCATGACATCATGCAGGGGATTCTTCAAAACCCCTATACCGGAATCATAATGGTCGATTTGGAAGGCAACGTCACCATAATCAACCAGACCTACCTGGAATTGCTGGGCATCAAGGAAGAGGATGCCATCAATCGTCATGTCACCGATATTACTCCCCATTCCCGTCTGCCGGAGGTACTGGAGACCAAGGAGGTGCACCTGGCCGACCACTGGCGGGTAAATGAACATGACACTATCGTCTTTCGCATGCCTTTGTACAAGGATGGCCAGATGATAGGCGCCATGGGACAAAGCCTGGTTCTGGATGCTGCCGGGGTCAGGATACTTTCCAAAAAGCTGCGGGACCTGGAGGGACAGCTGGCCGTTTACAAGGATGTGCTCAGCAGTATATACGTCTCCAAATACGGTTTCGCCGACATAGTGGGCGTGAACGAGCAGCTGCGCATCATCAAAAACATGGCGGTGCGCGCTGCCAATACCGGTTCCACCGTCCTTATCCTGGGGGAAAGCGGCACCGGCAAAGAGCTGTTCGCCCATGCCATCCATCAGGCCAGTTCGCGTTCCAAACACCCCTTCGTCCGGGTCAATTGCGCCGCCATGCCCGATCAGTTGCTGGAGTCGGAGTTGTTCGGATATGATGAGGGAGCATTCACCGGGGCCCGCAAGGGCGGTAAGCCGGGAAAATTCGAACTGGCTCACCGGGGAGTAATCTTTTTGGACGAGATCGGCGACATGCCCCTGGCCATGCAAGCTAAACTGCTGGCGGTTTTGCAGGAAAGGGAGATTGAGCGGGTGGGGGGGACCAAACCCATAAGCGTCGATGTACAGATCATAGCCGCCACCAACCGGGACCTCCAGGAGATGGTCAAGCAGGGCCTGTTCCGGGAAGACCTGTTCTTCAGGCTCAATGTCGTCACCATCCATGTGCCCCCTTTGCGGGAGCGGCGTGAGGACATACCGCTGCTGGTCAATTACCTGGTACCCAAACTCAATCGGCGTATGCATACCCAGGTGGAAAAGGCTGCCCCCGAGACCCTTGAGTTTCTAGGCCGCTACGAGTGGCCCGGTAATATCAGGGAGCTGGAGAACCTGCTGGAAAGGGCAATCAACATGGCGGATCTGAACCGGCAATCATCACTGTACCCGAAACACTTCCCCTATCTTTCCAACTTACTGCCGGCTGCGGAGCAGATGCCGATTTCCGTCGATAACCTGGGCGAAGCGGTGGAACGGACGGAAAAGACCACCATCATGCGGGTGCTGGCCGCCAGCGGTAATAATAAAGCCCGTGCAGCCCGAGTCCTGGGCATAAACAAATCGGTGTTGTACCGCAAGCTGGATAAATATGACCTGCTCAATCCCAAGGACTAGTAAGGAACATTTGTTCAATAGGGGGCAGGGGAGGAAAGCGGACCAAAGAAAATTGCAGAGGGCTTTGACCGTCTAATCGGCTGGCGGGATTATTAAGATGAACCAAAGGGTTGCAAATTGCAACCCTTTTTGAATTTCAACTATAAACCAAATGTATTTAGTCTTATTCGTGGATTTTTGCAGAACATCTATTCGATTTAGTAATGGGAATACAA
This sequence comes from Syntrophomonadaceae bacterium, assembly GCA_040217755.1. Taxonomy (GTDB): domain Bacteria; phylum Bacillota; class Syntrophomonadia; order Syntrophomonadales; family Syntrophomonadaceae; genus PHAA01. The sequence goes on from JBEHWJ010000049.1 coordinate 5,106, forward strand.
CTCCCGAACCGCGAAATATGCATAAATTAGGAAATGAATACCTCGAAAGTTTTCTCCGCTGCACATTCCTCTCCCGATATATTCAACAATCATAAAAATCACAAAGAAATGATGTAATGGTTGCAAAATGAAACCATATCCTATTTTTTATTAACCAAATGAGTCTCAAACTGAGACTTTAGAGAACGATAGTACAAGCACAAGCTCTACCGTTGCAAATTGAAACCTTGAATTACCAGCCTTTCCCTAACTCTAAAAAATAGTTGGCATACAAATTGCTTCTTTATATCACTTCAAGAGGGGAATGAGGAGCCCTGACAGGTTCAAATCAATCCCAAAGATATTATAAGGAGGAGAGTAGATTGGCGATCAGTAAGATTGGAGTACTTGGTGCAGGGACGATGGGGGCGGGAATCGCCCAGGTCAGCGTAGAAGCTGGATTCACCGTGGTATTGGTAGACGTAGTACCCGAGGTAGTAGCCAAAGCGTCCAAGGGCCTGGACAAAGCCTGGGCCAAAGCGGTCGAAAAAGGCAAGAAGACGGCTGAAGACGTGGCCGGATTCGGAAAACGGCTGTCGACCGGTACCGACACCGCACTATTGGCAGATTGCGACATCATCATCGAAGCCATTATCGAGAACATCGACATCAAGAAGAAAGTCCACGCTCAGTTGAGCGAGCTCTGTAAGCCCGAAACCATCCTGGCCACAAACACTTCGGCTTTAAGCATAACCGAGATAGCCGCCGCCACCAGCCGCCCCGACAAAGTCGTGGGCATGCATTTCTTCAACCCGGTACCGGTAATGAAACTGGTGGAAGTCATCCCCGGCGCGGAGACCACTGCCGAAGTAGTAGATCTCACCGTAGAGATGAGCAAGAAGATCGGCAAAGAGCCGGTGGTAGCCAAGGAAGTCCCGGGCTTTATCGTCAACCGCATACTGGTACCTTACATCAATGAAGCCGGCATGGTTTTCCAAGAGGGCACCGCTTCCGCCGCCGAGATCGACAAGGCGATGAAACTGGGTGCAGGCATGCCGATGGGTCCCCTGGCCCTGGCCGACCTGGTAGGCATCGACATCGTTCTGGCAATTTGTGATTACTTCTGGAAGGAATTCGGTGACTCCAAATATCGTGCTTCCCTGGCATTCCGTCAGAAGGTACGGGCTGGACACCTGGGCATGAAGACCGGCAAAGGATTCTACGATTACAAATAGTCAGCAACCGCAATGCTGAAGTTTGAGAATACATGAAAGGAGGCAGGATCTTGGAATTCCAGAACATCATTTTGGAAAAGGAAGACTACTTGGCGACACTAACCATCAATCGCCCCAAAGCTTTGAACGCCCTGAATGGGGACACGCTGTTCGAAATAGAAGCGGCGGTCAAGGACGTCAAAGCCGATCCCAATATAAAGGTTATGATAATCACCGGCAGCGGGGATAAAGCCTTTGTAGCTGGGGCCGACATCCCTTTCATACTGCCCCTCTCCCCGGCCGAGGGACGTTATTTTTCCGGCGTCGGCCAGCAGGTGTTCCGGCAGATGGAACTCCTGGAGAAGCCAATCATCGCTGCGGTAAATGGCTTTGCCCTGGGCGGCGGATGTGAGCTGGCCATGGCCTGCGACATCAGGCTGGCATCGGAAAACGCCCTCTTCGGAGTACCGGAAGTGGGACTGGGCGTTATACCCGGTTTCGGCGGAACCCAGCGCCTGCCGAGGCTGATCGGTGAGGGACGGGCCAAGGAACTGATCTATACCGCCGACACTATAAACGCCCAGGAGGCCTTCCGTGTGGGTTTGGTCAATCATGTCTGCCCGCCGGAGAAATTGATGGACGAGGCCCGCAAGCTAGCCAAGAAGATAGCATCCAAAGCCCCGCTGGCGGTGGGCTATTCCAAATTTGCCGTCGGCAAGGGAATGCAGGTCGACATCGATACCGCCATGAGCATCGAGTCAGACATGTTCGGGATGTGCTGCGCCACCGAGGATAAATTCGAGGGCATGACCGCATTCGTAGAGAAACGTAAAGCCAATTTCAAAGCAAAATAGGTTCATGCTGCCCCCCATAAAGACCACTACAATTAAGGGTTGATCGATTTTAGAGGAGGGATATGGAATGAGTTGGATGGATGAATACAAGCGCAAACTGGTACCGGTAGATGAAGCCATGAAAGTTGTCAAATCGGGCGATTTGGTTCACTATGGTGAATTCGTCATGAACTCCATGTACTTGGATGCTGCCCTGGCCCGGCGCAAGGACGAGCTCTTCGGGGTAAATATCAGGACGGTCACCTGTCCTTTCCCGCCCCAGACGGTACTTAACGATCCCGAGAGAAAGCACTTTATCTATAATGACTGGCACTTCAGCGGAGCCAGCCGCAAATTGCACGATAAGAACTTGTGCAACTACGTCTCCCTCACTTATCATGAAGGACCCAGCTTCTATGACCGCGGTTGGGTTCCCGTAGATGTGGCTTTGATAATGGTCACTCCTCCTGACAAACACGGCTTCGTAAACCTGGGCACCACCAATTCCATAACCCACGCGGTGACCGACGCTGCCAAGATCGTGATAGCTGAAGTCAATGAATCAGTACCCAGATGCTTAGGCGGGTTGCGCGAGACCTTGCATGTGTCGGAAGTCGATTATTTTGTAGAAGGCGAGCATAGACCGCTGATCAATCTCCCCGAACTCCCCATAAGTGATACCGATCAGAAGATCGCCTCCATAATCCTGGAACAGATCAAGGACGGCGATTGCCTGCAGCTGGGGATAGGGGCCATGCCCAATGCGGTGGGGGCAATGATCGCTCAGTCCGACCTGAAGGATCTTGGTGTCCACACTGAGATGCTGGTGGATTCATTTGTCGATATGTATGATGCCGGCCGCATCACCGGCCGGTGTAAACAGCTGGACGTGGGCAAGATGGTCTACACCTTCGCGATGGGGACCAAGAAGCTCTATGACTTCCTGGACCAAAACCCGATCTGCGCCAGCTTCCCGGTAAGCTACACCAATGATCCCGCGAATATCCGCAAACAGGATAATATGATCTGCATCAACAATGCGGTGGAGATCGACCTGTTCAGTCAGGTATGTTCAGAATCATCCGGTGTGCGCCAGATATCCGGCACCGGCGGCCAGTTGGACTACATCTTCGGGTCCTATTTCTCCAAGGGCGGCTTGGGGTTGGTTTGCCTCACTTCCACCTACACGGGGAAGGACGGCAGTCTGAAATCCCGCATCGTGCCCACCCTGACCGACGGCGCCATCGTAACCGTACCCCGCAGTATGAATTACTATGTGGTCACCGAATATGGTATTGCCAACATGAAGGCCAAGAGCACTTGGGAGAGAGCCGAAGCCCTGATCAACCTGGCTCATCCCGAATTGCGTGACGAACTGATCAAAGAAGCAGATAAGATGGGAATCTGGATTGCGACCAATAAAATACAGTAGCCTTTGGGTTCAAAGACGACACGAAAATATTTGGGAAGAGGAGATAAAATTATGGCAAAAGAATTGAATGAAGTCGTAATAGTCAGCGCCTGCCGGACCCCGATCGGCGCTTATAATGGATCTTTGGCTGGCGTGCGCGCCAATGAACTGAGCAAAATCGCCGCCACCGAAGCAGTCAACAGGGCCGGCGTCGATATGAAACAAATCGATGAGCTCGTCCTGGGCATGTGCCTGCACCATGGCAACGGTTCCCTGCCGGCCCGCATCGTCTCCCAGCAGATAGGCATGTCGGTGGAGTCCAGCGCCAGCATGGTCAACCAGAACTGCGCTTCCGGGATGAGGGCTATGGAAATTGCCGCTATGAAATTGGCGCTTGGTAAAAACGACATCGCCCTGGTGGTCGGGACCGAGAGCATGAGCAACGCCCCCTATCTTTTACAGAACATGAGATGGGGTGCCCGCATGGGCGACTCCAAGGCCCAGGACGCCATGCTGGCCGACGGATTGGTCTGCACCCTGGCCGGAGGCCATATGGGCGTGACCGCTGAGAATATCGCCGAGCAGTACGGCATCACCAGGGAGCAATGCGACGAACTGGCCTTGTTGAGCCACCGGCGCGCGGTCCGGGCCGTAGACGAAGGCCGTTTCATCAGGGAGATAGTCCCGGTAATGGTCAAGAAGGGCAAGAAAGAGTTCCTATTCGAGAACGATGAGCATCCTATCCGGGGCGCCAACCTTGAAACCATGGCCAAACTATCACCCGCTTTCAAGAAAGGCGGGGTAGTGACGGCTGCCAACGCCTCCGGCATCAATGACGCCTCCGCCGCGGTGGTCATGATGACCAAGAAAAAGGCTGAGGAACTGGGCATCAAACCGCTCATGAAACTGATCAACGTTTGCTCCGAGGGCGTCGACGCCCGGGTAATGGGCTTGGGACCGGCGGTTGCTATGCCCAAGTGCCTGCAGGAAGCCGGCATGAAGTATGAAGACGTCGAGTATTGGGAGATAAATGAAGCCTTCGCCGCCCAATTCCTTGGGGTTGGACGCATGATCAAGGAGACGGCTGGAATCGACCTCAACGTTGGTACCTTTGAGAAGGACGGCAACATCAACACCAATGGCTCTGGTATTGGCCTGGGTCACCCAGTAGGATGCACCGCCCTGCGGATAATCGTCTCTATGTACTATGAACTGGAGAGATTAGGCAAGACCGTAGGCGGGGCTTCGTTATGCGTAGGCGGCGGGCCCGCCATGGCATCACTGTGGACCCGGCAGATATAACCCTACCCCTCTTCTATTTTGCGGGTGATGGCTGCAAAGCCATCGCCAGCAATCCTTTTTACGATGAGCCTCCCGCCTGGCCGGGAGTTAAAGAATAGCAACGAATGGAGGGATTTATAAAGTGGCATCCAATTTTGCAATCAATAACATCCGCGACTTTGAATTCATAATCGGGGAATGGCTTCCCACCGAGGGAGTTTTCAATTACCCCCAATTCGCAGATTATTATTCCCGGGATGACGTCAAAGCGGTATTGGGACCGATACTCAAGATGTGCAAAGAGGTCATCGAGCCTACCAATAATGAGAACGAGACCCACCCGGTAACTTTCAAAGATGGCAAGCTGACCATGCCCCCCAGTTATGGACCGCTTTTCAAGAAACTGCAAAGTGAGGGCTGGGGGACCAGCAACATCGACAATTCCCCCGACGCCATGGTTCTGCCCGAGATGCTGCATGCCGCGGTCTGGGAGATGATCTGTGCCGCCAATCCGACTTTTATGCCTTATGTGCTGCTGACCAGCGGTGCCGCCGACCTCATCCAGAGTTTCGGAACTGACGAACTGAAAGCCATGTTCCTGCCCAAGATGATGGACGGGACCTGGACCGGGACCATGTGCCTGACTGAACCCAGCGCCGGTTCCGACGTGGGCGACATCCTTTCCAAGGCGTATCCGACCGACGATCCGCGTATCTTCAAGATCAAAGGCAACAAGATATTCATAACCGGTGGTGATAATGACTTCGCCGAGAACGTCATTCATCTTTTCCTGGCCCGCGTCGAAGGTGCGCGTCCGGGCACTAACGGAATATCACTGTTTGCTGTGCCCAAATACTGGGTCGATGAAAATGGCAATTTATCAGATAACGACTTCCAGCTGACCGGTGTCGAGCATAAGATGGGGCAGCATGGTTCGGTTACCGCTTCCCTGGCCGCCGGCGAGAACGATGGTTGCCGCGGCTGGCTGCTGGGCGTCGATCCCCGCACCAATGATGGTAAAGGCGAGGGCATGGCCCAGATGTTCCAGATGATGAACCTGGCCCGCATGGAGACCGGGCATATGGCCCTATCCTGTATAATCAACGCTTTCGCCAATGCCCGCGACAATGCCAAGGAGAGAGTCCAGGGCAGACCGTTTACCAATCCCAAAGCCGGCCGGGTGGCTATCATCAACCACGAGGATATCAAGCGCACCCTGATGTTGGGCAAAGCTCATGTCGACGCCATCCGGGCCATGATGTACCGGGTCTACCTGGCCTTCGACCAGCGCCACCGTGATCCCGATCCGGCGGTAAGAAAAGCGGCCAGCGACCTGATCGAGATGACCACCCCATTGTGCAAAGCCTATCCGTCCGATGAAGGATGGTGGCTGATCTCTGAAGCCATCCAGGCTTACGGCGGCTATGGATATTGCTCCGAGTATCCGGTCGAGCAGATCGCCCGTGACATGAAAATATACTCCATCTGGGAAGGCACCAACTTCATCCAGTCCCTGGACTTGGTAGGCCGGAAGATGACCATGAAGGGCGGCAGCGTGTTTGCCGGATTCCTGAAGGAGATGATAGACTTCTGTGCTGCCAACAAAGATAATCCCGCTCTGGCCAAAGAGTTCGCCAACCTGGATCGGGCCCTGAAATCCTATCAGAAGATGATCGGGACCCTTCAAGGTTTCATGACCGAAAATCCCGCCAAGATCCCCTTGTTCTCACGCAGGGTCCTGACCGCCACTGCCAAGCTCTATTGCGGACGCCAGTTGCTGGACCAGGCGGTTTTGGCGGCCCGGCGGGCTGAAGAACTCGGCCCCGACCACTATGATTACAATTTCTATAACGGCAAAGTAGCCAGTGCCCGTTTCTATCTCCGCAACGTGGTGCCCGATGTCTGGGCCCTGGCCGAGATCATCATCGACGGCGATACTTCAGCTATCGACGTACCAGTAGAAGTATACGAGTACTAAGATCTGGCAGCAGCAAGATACTCTGCCCAGAATAACTTGGTGCCTGTCCCCAAGTTATTTGGCCGCAGCAAGATACCCAGCCAAGGTATAGACTTCCTTAACACACAGAAGCCTCCGGTTCGCCGGAGGCTTCTTGCGTGTGCGCCCGCATTGGGTGACAAATAAATGTCACTCAGAACGGAGTGAAGGAAATAACTTGGTGCCTGTCCCCAAGTTATTTTGAACGAAGTGAAGGGTCTGGTAATCGTGTCACTCTGAGCGCAGCGAAGAGTCTATTAACGAAGTGAAGGACGATAACACGATATTGTTGATGAGATCCTTCGTCGCCCTCGGCTCCTCTGGATGACAAATAAGTGTCACTCAGAGCGCAGCGAAGAGTCTATTGACTTAACGGCAGGGACCAGATTCCTCGCTCCGCTCGGAACGACGGAATGCTACGCCGGGGATTACACAATGGGCTCGGCCTGGGATGACATGATGGGCCTATTCCCTGTACATGGCCCGGTTGATTATGTAGAACACCCAGGCACTGGAGCCGATCAGCAGAAGACCGATTCCAATTGCATATAACTTGGCAGTGCGGTCAGCCATTATGGCGTCAATATCGAGGCCAAACTGGGTCTTCAGCCACAATATATAGAATCCGGTGGCTACTATTATCCACAGGTATTTCAATAGGTAGAACATTAATATCCTCTTCTTGCTAAGGTTCATAAGGACACCCTCTCCTCTTAATCTCCGTTTTCTATTACTTTCGGCGCAATCGGGCCATTTCCTTCCAACCCACCAAGAAATCTCTGCCCCCAGCGCAATCATGGTAAAATATTAGGCAGTAACGGCATTAGCCTGCGGGATAGGGCCCCTTCTGTGTCACTCAGAGCGCAGCGAAGAGTCTAGCAACTGTGTGAAGGTCAATAATACGGTATTGTTGATGAGATCCTTCGTCGCCTTTGGCTCCTCAGGATGACAAAGGTTACCTTTGGCTTCTCAGGATGACAAAGGTTACCTTCGGCTCTCCTCCGGATGACAAATAAGTGCCTTGAGCACAGCCGCAAGGTAAATCCATGACGGTTGAATAAAAATGATAGCAGAATTAAATGGGGGTTTCAGCATGTCGGTTCGCTTTATCCTGGACCGGAGCGGGAGCGGGAAAAGCATAAAAATGGTTGAGGAGATTCGCGCCTGTCTTCAGCGGGGCAGCGATGAGCGCCTGTTCCTGCTGGTACCGGAACAATTCACGCTGCAGGCCGAGCGCGACCTCATCACCGGCCTGAATGCCGCGGGTATAATCAGGGTGGAGGTCCTCAGTTTCACCCGCCTGGCCCGCCGGGTATTTGAGCAGGTAGGCGGGGCGACCCGGGTCCTGCTCAACGAACAGGGTCGGCAGATGGTGCTGCGCAAGATGATCGACGATAATTCCGCCCGGCTTACCATCTATAAAAAGGCCGCTCTCCAGCCAGGATTTGTTCCCCGCCTGGGGGAACTGCTGTCGGAACTGAAGGGGCGCGACATCACCGCCGCACAGCTGCGCGACAGCGCTGCCGGCCGGGAGGATATGCTGGTAGGGCAGAAGGTGCATGACATAGCTTTGCTCTATGAAGAATTCGAAGGCTACCTGCAGGGAAGGTACCTGGATGCGGATGACCATCTGAATCTATTGTGCGAAAAGATCACCGAGGCGGATTTCCTGCGCACCGCCCGCATCTGGGTGGATGGCTTCAGCACCCTGTCCCCGCAAAGCCTGAAAATACTGGCCCGCCTGATGGCAGTGGCCAGGGAGATGACCATCAGCCTAACCCTTGATCCCCAGGGCTCGTCGCGGGACCGGGAATTGTTCAGCCTGGTCTGGCGGGACCTGGACAAGTTGTGGAGCCTGGCCCGTCAGGCCGGAACGGAGCCACAGGTGGTGACGGTGCAGCCTTCACCCGGGATGGGTCCGCTCAATCCGGCCATCCGGCACCTGGAGCAGGAATTGTTCGCCTATCCGTCCCGACCCCTGGATGAGGATTTTCGTGACGTGGAGATATTTGCCGCCGCCAACCTCAGCAGTGAAGTGGAATGGGCCGCCGCCCAGGTGGTGGAGCTGGTCCGGGATAGAGGCTGGCGTTATCGTGATCTGGCGGTGATCTGCAACGACATGGAAACTTATGGGCCCCTGATAAAGAGGGTTTTCGCGGAATATGGAATACCAGCCTTCATGGACCGCAAGCGCAGCCTCATGGAAAATTCCATCATCAAGCTGGTCATGTCTTCGCTGCAGATAATCCGGCGGGGATACCGTTATGAGGACGTATTCGCATTTTTGAAAACCGGTTTTAGCGGCTTGACTCCGGATCAGGTGGAGATATTGGAGAACTTCGCCCTCCGCTGCGGAATCCAGGGGGGACGGTGGCAACAGGAATTTAAAGCGGATGATCCGGAGATGGCCGCCACACTCGACGCGGGCCGGCTAATGCTGGTGGAGCCCCTGCAGGAACTGGCGGAGAAGATCCGGGGCGGCCGCCAGACCGTGGCCGCCCTGTGCCGGGCCCATTACGAATACCTGGTGAGGATAGGTCTGCCGGAGCGTTTGGAGACCTGGATAGCACGCATGAACGAATTGGGCCGGCTGGACGCCGCCCGTGAGCATGCCCAGATATGGAACCTGATCGGGGACATAATGGACCAGATGGTGGAGATCCTGGGTGACCAGGAGGCAGACCTCAAGGAATACCTCCATCTGCTGGAAGCCGGTTTTGAAGCGATGGAGGTCGGCATCATCCCCACCACCATCGACCAGGTCTTGGTGGGCAACGTGCAGCGCTCCAAGAGCCAGGCCATCCGGGGACTGCTGTTCCTGGGCGTCAATGACGGGGTAATCCCTTCCGCCGGGGTGGAAGAGGGTATCCTGACCGAATATGAAAAGGAGACCCTGCAGGCCCAGGGCCTGGAGTTGGGATTCGATAAAAACCGCCGCAGTGCGGAGGAAAGATTTTTAATCTATACCGCCTTGAGCAAACCTCATGATTACCTGGGATTGTCCTGCGCTATCGCTGATAACGAAGGCCGGGCCCTGCGGCCCTCGATAATCATCAACCGTATCCGGGCCCTGCTGCCCGGGGTTAAAACCACCAGTGACGCGGTCCCGCACCGCGAGCTGGCCCTGCACCAGATAGCTACCCCAGCCAGCACCTACAAATACCTGGTGGATAACCTTAGATCGATGGCCGATAGTGAGCCGGTCGATCCCATCTGGGCAGATGTATACCGGTGGTATCAAAGCCACAGCCGGTGGCAGCCAGGCCTGCAGGAGACCAGGGCGGCGCTTTTCCACCGTAACCAGGTGGAGGGGATCGGCTCCGGCTTGGCCCGGCGCATCTATTCGCTGCCCCTGCGCAGCAGTGTTTCCCGGCTGGAGCAGTACGTCAATTGCCCCTTCGCCCATTTCATCCGTTACGGGCTGCGGCCCCAGGAACGTAAGGTTTATGAAGTGGCCGCGCCGGACATCGGCGAGCTTTTTCACAGCTGTCTGGCTTCCCTTGCCCTGGAACTGGATCATGAACAGCTGGATTGGATGACCTTGGGCAGGAGTGATTCGGATCGGATTGTCGATACGGTTATGGACCGGCTGGTGCCGCTCCAGGGAGAGGGCATCTTCACCAGCAGCCCCCGCTATCAGCACTTGGCCCGACGGCTCAAACGCATCAGCCGGCGGGCGGCCTGGGAACTGACCCGGCAGCTGCAGCAGGGAGAGTTTCAACCCCGCCATTTTGAGGTGGGCTTCGGCCCCGGGCAGATGTTCCCGGCCATCGAAGTGGAATTGGGGGACGGCCGCCTCATGTACCTGGAAGGCCGCATCGACCGGGTCGATCTGCTGGAGACCGGGGAAGGAACATTCGTCAAGATAATCGATTATAAATCGGGGC
>JBEHWJ010000050.1:0-15695 GCA_040217755.1 Syntrophomonadaceae bacterium
GATCCCGCCCACCGGCAGAATCGCTCCCCGTAAGGTTATCTCCCCGGTCATGGCCAGGGTCGGATCGACCTTGATGCCCGTGACCAGCGAGGCCAGGGCCGTGAACAGCGCCGCCCCGGCGGAGGGACCGTCTTTGGAAACAGCTCCCGATGGCACGTGGATATGCACATCCCTTTCCTTGAAGTTGAAATTAAGGCTGCTTATCGCCAACCGGGACTTGATCAGGCTCAACGAGATGCGGGCCGACTCCTGCATCACCTCGCCCAGTTTGCCGGTCAGTATCAACTGCCCGGAGCCGGCCATATCGGTGCACTCGATGAACAGGATCTCCCCGCCAACGGGGGTCCAGGCCAGGCCGGTCGCCACCCCTGGGGGGTTGTCGGCCTGGGCCACATCATGCCGGGCCACCTGATTGCCCAGTATCTCTTCCAGCAGACCCGGGGTTATCACATAGGGCGCCGGCACCTTGCCGGAGACAATTTTCTCCGAGGCCACCCTGGCAATGGAAGCCAGTTGCCTCCTCAACCCTCTGACCCCGGCCTCCTGGGTGTAATCGGCTATCACCTGGCGTATGGTTTCGTCCTCGATGACCAGCATCGCCGTGGTCAGTCCATGTTCCTCCAGTACCGCCGGCACCAGGTGCTCCCGGCCGATATGGAACTTTTCATTATGAGTATAGCTGGAGATGGGGATGACCTCCATTCGGTCCAGCAGTGGTCCCGGTATCGTATCGGTGGAGTTGGCGGTGGCGATGAAGAATATCTCCGACAAGTCGTACGGGACCTCAAGGTAATGATCAGTAAAAGTGCTGTTCTGCTCGGGATCCAAAACCTCCAGCAAGGCGCTGGCGGGGTCACCATTATAAGCGGTCATCAGTTTATCCACTTCGTCCAGGACGAAGACCGGGTTCTTCTGGCCGGCTTTACGCAGATTCTGGATGATCCGGCCCGGCAGGGCGCCCACATAAGTGCGGCGATGACCGCGGATCTCGGCTTCGTCTTTTATCCCTCCCAGGCTGACGCGGATATATTTGCGGCCCAGGGCTTCAGCTATGCTTTTACCCAGGCTGGTTTTACCGGTCCCAGGCGGTCCCACCAGCAATATGATGGAGCCTTTCTTATCCTTTTTAAGCTTCATAACCGCCAGGTGCTGGATGATGCGGTCCTTTACTTTCTCCAGGCCATAGTGCTGGTCGTCAAGGATCTGGCGCGAAGCCGGCAAATCGATTTCCCGGGTCTCCCCCGGACGCCAGGGCAGCTCCACCAGGATGTCCAGGTAGTTGCGGATAACGTTATAATCCGGGCTGTTGGGACTCTGGCTTTCGTATTTGTCCAGCTCGGCCCGGGCCACCTTCAACACCTCCGGCGGCATACCGGCTTCCTCGATCAGACGGCGGTAGTCTTTGCCTTCCGGGGCGCCCTCATTCAGTTCGTCCTGGATATTCTTCAATTGTTCCCGCAGTACTGTCTCGCGATGAGCCTTATTAGCCTTCTCGCTCATCTTCTCGGCCATCTCGATCTGCAGCTTGATCGACTCCTTCTGCTTGAGAAGATGGTCCATGAACTTCAAGCATCGCTCTTTCAGCGAGCGGGTTTCGATCAGGGCCTGCTTCTCAGCGCTGGAGATATGCAGGTACTGGCCTACATGACCCATCAACAGGTTGAGGTCCTGTTCGCTGTCGAACACCTTGATAAAAGGTTCGGACCCTTTGAAATGGGCCCCGATCTCGTGTATCAGGCCTTTGATATAGTTAAGCATCTCTTCCTGGCTTTTGAGGTCCAGGTCGATATCATCCGGGGCCAGGAGATATTCCGCCCGGACTGTCCCATCGTCGATGGTGAGGCCGGTAACCTCCACCCGTTCCAATACCTTGATCTTCAACAGGTGATGTTGTTCCTGCTTCTGTTTGCCCAGCAGCTTGACCAGAGTGCCGATCTGGTAAAAATCATCGGTACCAGGGGAGGTATGCTTCGTGCTCCGTTTCAGGGCCAGCACTATGGCATGTTCATCGTCGTCCTGCAAAAGGGTTTGAAGCGACTCGCCTTTATATGCCAGGGTGTACTCCATCCCGGGCAATAGAATAATATCCGAAATAGGGATGACATTGAGTCTCAATTTCTCTTCTTGGTGGTTCATATCGGTCTTCCTTTCCTTATTAAGGGTTTCTAAATTAAGTGAACAATCATTTATAAAAGAAACAAATTTAAAAGGGATCAAATCCCTTAGGCCAAGGTAGTAATAATTATCTCAACAGTGCAGCCTGAATCATCTTGATCAAATCCTCCAGCATCGGGGATGTCCCCGCTTCCCGGTCGTGATAGCGGACCGCGATAGTCTTGACCGGGTTGAACAATAAGGCGTGAATACTGGTATTATCCACGTCTTTAAGGACGCGTCTGCGCTTGAATTCATTAAGGATATCTTCCATAGGCAGTCGCTCGGAGCGGGTCTGCCAGTTTTCCGTCAGGGCCGGACAGCTGGAAAACTGCTCCACGAAATAGAAAACTTCACCGTGACGCGTTATATAGGTGTAGTAAGACCTGACCAGGGTGTCGATGAGTTGCTCCCCGGACATGTCCCTTTGCACCCGGGCAGTCAAAAAATCTCTCATTTGCTGCTGGTATTCCCGGTAGGTGTCCTGGAGCATGGCTTCCTTATTATCGTAATAGATGTAAACGGTCGCCGGCGATACTCCCGCCTCCCGGGCAATCTTGGCTATGGAAGCGCCCTGCAGCCCTTCCGACAATATCAGCTTGAGTAATGCTTCTTTGATACTCTGCTGCTTGCGGTCATCTTTCCTTCGCATAATATCACCTGATGCAATAATAAATGAACATTCACTTATAGTCAAGGCAAAAGTTGGGCAGGGCCAAGTTGACTGAATGCCCGGGGTGTTTTAAGATGATATGGAAAAAACAAGCACAACACATATAGAAAGGCAGAGTATGGAAAACGAAAGAAAAATAGCGGTACTGATAGACGCCGACAATGTATCTGATAGATATATTAAATATATCTTCGATGAGATATCCAACCATGGTACTCCTACCTATAAAAGGATTTATGGGGATTGGACCAGTCCCGGCCTTTCATCCTGGAAGGGGGTCCTGCTCAACTACTCCATAACCCCTATCCAGCAGTACAGTTACACCACCGGAAAAAACGCCACCGATTCAGCCTTGATAATCGACGCCATGGATATCCTGTATTCCAAGAACGTAGACGGATTCTGTATAGTGTCCAGCGACAGCGATTTCACCAGGTTAGCGGCCCGGCTGCGCGAAGCCGGCATGTATGTGATCGGTATGGGCGAGAAGAAGACTCCGCTGCCCTTTATTACCGCCTGCGAGAAATTTAAATATCTGGAGGTTTTGGCCGCCCCCACCGCTGACGAAAAAATCCCCGTGGCCGGCAAGGCTGAAAAGACGACCCCCCCTCAGGAAGGGATGGCCAGCATCACCGAACTGATCGAGACTATCCGCACCATCGTCAATGAGACCTCTGATGATGACGGATGGGCGTTTCTGGGTGAAGTCGGCAAGCGGCTCAACAAACGTTACCCTGATTTTGATACCCGTAACTACGGGCACGCCAAGCTTACTCCCCTCATATCATCTTTGAAACAGTTTGAGATCCAATCACGCAAATCAAGCCGTCCCCACATTACCCTCAAATATATCCGCAACAAATGAGGCCCCGGGGTCAGATGAATACAGAGAGCTCCTGCCATATTTAATGGCCGGTTTTATTTTTGCCCGGCCCCGCTGCCACCCGAAGGGGGAGAAGGATAGTATTGTATAGGGGCTATCCGGTTTGACAAAACTGGGGGTAGATATAAAATATAGATAAACACCCATTTGCACAAACATGTGCACAAGAGGAGGGCACGATGCCAACTTTTCGAAGAGACTTGCTTAACCCTAGTCTGATCAAGATTCTGGAGAGTTTTCGGCTGGATAAAATCTATGTCGAGGGGGAGGGCAGTTATCTAACCGATGACCAGGGTATACGTTACCTGGATTTTATTTCCCAGTACGGGGCGGTACCCTTTGGCTACAACCCGGACTTCATTTGGGAGGCGCTGTTGGCCGTCCGGGAGAGAAAGTTACCCAGCCTGGTTCAGCCCTCGCTGCCTGGTGAGGCTTTGCGGTTGGCCAACATGCTGGCCCAATGCTCACCCGGTGATCTGTGCTACGCCACCTTCTGCCAGAGCGGCACCGAAGCGGTGGAGGCCGCTGTAAAACTGGCGCGTTCGACCACCGGCCGGGAGATCATCATATCGACCATCAACAGCTTTCACGGCAAAACCCTGGGATCCCTGTCGGCCACTGGCAAGACCTCCTACCAGACGCCCTTCCGGGCCCCGGCCCCGGGATTCCTCAAAATACCGTATAATGATGCCGCCAGCCTGCACCAGGTCCTAAAAGATCACCATGATGAGGTAGCCGCTTTCATCATCGAATTGGTGCAGGGCGAGGGCGGGGTAATAGTTGGCCAGGCCGACTACCTGCAGGAGGCCCAGCGGATATGCCGGGAATTCGGCGTACTGTTTATCGTGGATGAAATCCAGACCGGATTGGGGCGAACCGGCAAGCTTTTCGCCTGCGAACATGTCGGCCTGGAGCCCGATATCCTGACCCTGGCCAAAGCCCTGGGCGGGGGCCTGATTCCCTTGGGGGTCTGTCTGAGCTCTCCCCGGGCCTGGAACGAGGATTTCGGCATGCTGCACAGTTCTACCTTCGCTAATAACAACCTGACCTGCTCGGTAGGCATCGCCGTGTTGGAAAGGCTCTGCGCAGCGGAACAGGCGTTGGTCAAAGAGATAGCCGCCAAAGGAGAATACTTGTTGGAGAAGGTCCGGATACTGGGGCGGAATTACCCTGCCGTGATCAAGGAAGTCCGCGGTCAGGGGCTGCTGGCGGGAGTCGAATTCTATTCGATGCAGGACGTCGGTTCCTATGACATGGCTTTTTTGGAGGAACAGGGCGGGTTTACAGCCTTGTTGGCCGGTTTCCTGCTCAACGTTTACCAGATCCGCCTGGCTCCTTTTTTGAATAACTCCATGACCTTGCGGCTGGAACCGACTCTGACTATAACCTATGAAGAAATCGACCGGGTCCTGGAAGCCCTGGAGGTCATATGCCAATTGCTCAATTACCGGGATTACGCCAGCCTTTATAGATATCTGATCGGGGATCGGCGCAAACCCAAGCTCATCAACGATTACCGGCCGGCGTCGCGGAGGATAAAGGCCTCTCGATTGGAACCGGGAGAGAAACCCACCCGCAGATTCGCCTTCATCATCCATTATCCGGCGCCGGAAGATGTGGTGATCAATAATCCATCATTTGCCGCCTATACCCGCGACGAATTGTACAGATTGATGCAGTGGGAGAGCAGCATCAATGAGCCCGGTCTGACATGCACCATGCCGGCCATCAGGTCTCTGGATGGAACCGTGGCGGAAGGATGGCTGATCGGCGTTCCTATGGGCGCCCGGGAAATAATGGACCTGCCCAACCGGGAGGTGGTGGATATAATAGCCCGGGCGGTAGATATGGGGCGCGACTTGGGGGCGGAGATCGTCGGCCTGGGCGCCCTGACTTCAGTGGTGACCAAGGGCGGTCGGTCGGTTACGGGAAGAGACGTAGCCATAACCAGCGGCAACAGTTTTACCACCTTGATGGCGATCGAAGCCTTGTTCCTGGGCGCCGAGAAGATGAACATCGAGCCCATCGCGGCGAGAGCGGGAATAGTAGGGGCCAATGGGTCCATCGGCCGGGCTTGTGCGATGATGGTGTCGGAAAAAGTGTGCCAACTGACTCTTTTTGGCAGCCCCCAGCATCCTACCAGCAGCCGTTTGCGTTTACATTCGCTGGCCCGTGATATTTTAGCTTATGCGCGGACCCGGATGAGGGAGGGGGTCCTGGATGGGATGAGCCTCTGGCTCAGCCGCGTATCGAAGGATCTGAACAATATCCCGGGGGATACGGCCGGGCGATTCGCCTATATGATTGCCGGAGAGGAGGAACTCACCCTGGACGTGATCGGGCAGATCTGCGAGTTCCTAGGCATCAGTGAACCACTGGCTACCAGCACCGATATTGCTGTTGACCTGCCTGATTGCGATCTGGTGGTAGCGGCCAGCAATAGCCCCGAATATCTTATCTACCCCGGCAATTTACGTTCCGGGGTGGTCGTATGCGATGTGGCCCGTCCCGCTGATGTGGCTCCCGAGGTGTATGAAATGAGGGACGATGTTCTAGTCCTCGAAGGAGGGCTGGTACAGTATCCGGATGATATTTGTTTTGGTGCCAACCTGGGTTATCGTGACGGGGTCAACCTGGCCTGTCTGTCGGAGACGGTCCTTCTGGCCCTGGAGGGTAATTGCCGCGATTACAGCATCGGCAATATCCTCTCCCTGGATACCATCCAGTATCTACGGGGATTGGCCCGTAAACACGGGTTTTCCCTGGCCGGCCTGCGGATGGGCAACCACGAGATCGATGACCGTGATATAGAGAGGATATATCGCAATTCGCTGCAATTTAAGCGGGCCGAAAATCTGTAGCCGCAAAATCAGCAGGAATTGACGATCCGGCATCGAATATCTAGAGTTGATATAATCCAGCACGGGGGTTCTCAAAGGAGGGACTTGGGATGAATGAATGGGTACAGGACATAACCATTAAGGCCAATGGCAAGTGGTATTTCGGCAAGGCAGAAATGTTTCGGCGCCAGATACTCAATATCCTGGCCAAGAACATGCATCGCTGCGATGACGGGAGTTATTATATCAAGATGGGCCAGGAAGAAAACCCGGTAATAGTCGAGGATGTCCCATACCTGGCCAGCGGCATCAAGGAGGGCCAAACTCCCATAACCCTGGTCTTCCACGACCTGCAGGAGATGGTTCTGGATCATGAGTTAAAACTGAGCTTTAAAGGTGACGTCCCCTATATATCGTACCAACATGAGGGGGACACCCGTTTGAGCCGGGGAGTCTATTGGAAACTGAGCGAGTATTTCGAATACCGGGGCGATGAGGTCTATTTTGTGCCCCCCAATTAATGTAAGCTTGTCCTAATAAGCCCAAAAAAAAGTATTTCCGTTGACAGATATTTAAACCATGGAGTATAATAATACCGATAAAATTCCCATTTATAAATTAATAGGATATGGTGGACAACAGGGAAACCGTAATGGTGGCTCTTAAGAAAACCAATATTTTTGTAAAACGGCCCGGCTGCCTAATTATAAAAATATTGGTTTTTTTCTTTACTTTCCTTTGTGATATCAATAACAAATGAAAGGGTCAGGTGCGATGGGAGCGGTTTTAAATATCAACACCCAGTACGGAATCTATATTGAAAGCGTTGAAGGTATAAAATTAAACGAAAAACAACGTAAACATAAACAACATGAAATCAAAATCTATATGGAAAAATACTTTAAGGAAAAGCTGGGCAAAGGGGTTGACCATACCAGGATCATCATCTGGGAAGACATGTTGATTATTCGGGGGGAAGGATTTTTAACCGAGCCCGAGAAATACATAGTGCAGACCACGGCCGGCAAGGACTTGGTGGATCAAGCCCGTATGCAGGTGGCCAGACAGCACTCTATCGATAATACGCCTTTTTTTGAAGCTATATTTGGCGCCCAAGCGATACATGAAACTTATATGATCGAAGCCGAAAATGATTTCTGGATGCATGCGGTTGTATTTGATCGTATGTTGACTGAATAGAATTAGCGACAAGATAATACCTGAAGGTGGATCAATGAGAGACCACTCAGTGGTGGCTCAGATATAAACCGGTGTCTTGAGGCTATGTTCCAATGGGACCAGCCTGACACCGGTTGTTTTTATTGTAGCCCGGTTATTGCTGCGGGTGGTCAACGGTTGTAGATTCACCTTGAAAAGGTGATTCATATCCGAAAACGCAGGTTGCTCTAGATGAATTCATTCGGCTCTTACCCTTGGAATTAAAATGGCTTCCCTAAATGCAACCTGGCTGGCCGGATTAGCGGCCGAAACATAAAAATAACCGTATATAGGGTGGATTGTAGAGAGACCTGGGGAAAGGTAGCTCGAACGTAGACCAATGTTTTACGGAATAAATATCCGGAAGATGTTGGTTATTTTTATGGGAGAGGTGGTTTTTTGAAAAAAATTTGCAGGTGTTAACCAGATCAGGAAGTCAAACTATTTAAAAGAAATGGGAGGAATTTTGTAATGGCAGACACAATGAAAGCATTTGTTTATCATGGTCCTGAAAACATGAGTCTGGATCAAGTACCCAAACCGCAGATTACCAAACCAACCGACGCGATTGTAAAAGTGACCACTTCAACCATTTGCGGAACTGACAAGCACATCCGCCATGGTGGTATGCCGGAAGTCGCACCGGGCAGAATTATTGGCCATGAGTTCTGCGGAATAGTAGAAGAAGTCGGGCCTTCCGTAACCAAGTTTAAAAAAGGTGATAAGGTTGCGGTATCCTGTGTTACCCAGTGTATGGATTGCTATTATTGCCGCCGCGGCATGTATTCCCAGTGCACCACCGGCAGTTGGATATTCGGCTATATGATCGATGGCTGCCAGGCTGATTATGTCAGAGTACCGTATGCCGATTCCGGAATGTACATTATTCCTGATACTTTAACCGATGAAGACGTTCTGTTCGTGGGTGATATTCTATCCACCGGTTATTTTGGCGCCGAGAACGGCAATATCCAGCCTGGCGATACCGTGGCCGTATTTGGCTCGGGTCCGGTCGGTATGTGTGCTATGGCCACGGCGCGTCTGTGGGGACCGGCCCGGATCGTTGCGGTCGATATTGACGATTCCAGGCTAGAATTTGCCAAGAAGAACGGCTGGGCCGATTACGGGCTGAATCCCCAAAAAGTCGATGTGGTGCAGGCCTTGAAGGACATGACCGGTGGCCGCGGAGCCGATGTCACCATCGAAGCCAATGGTTTCGAACCCACCTTCAATGGCGCCATCAATGGGGTCAGAGCCGGCGGGATTGTATCCCTGATCGGAGTATTCGAAAAACCCCAGGTGGTAGAGATGAACAAATTGTGGATTAAAAATATCGCCATCAAGATGGGACTGGTCAATGCTAACCGGATTCCCGAGCTGATTGACCTGATCAAAGAAGGCAAACTCAATATGAAACCCCTTATTACCCATACTTTACCGCTATCCAAGGTGGCCGAAGGATACGACATTTTTGAAGAGCGCCGCGACGGGGCCATCAAGGTCGTGCTAAAAGCCGACGCCTAGAAAATAATCACACGGTTATCATAGGTGGCTGCTGGCGCTGCTCGCCAGCCGAACATTATATTTCAACCCATAAACTGAACTCGAAAATTTAATCAGATATATGATCTCTCCCGTCATATATATTTACCCCAGGATTCGTGTTCAAAGCCAAAAACCCCTTATCCGGAGGGGTTTTTGGCTTTTCTGGTTAAAGTAAAATTCAATCTATTCGATTAACCGGTTATTTAAAATGATGCAGGTCAGGCACCCGGAAAAGGCTTTCATCTATCTGCAGGGCCTCTTCCAACCCAGCCAGCATCCGCTCCCGGTCCCGGGGAATAAGACCATTTAGGTTCACGTAGTTGGTGACGTGATCGCTTAAAACCAAGCTGTTTTGACAGTCAAGATTTTCGATCAGCACCTTTAATTCCAGCAGCGCTTGATGGGGAGTCAGATAAACGAAGTCGCCTTTTTGTATCTCTGCCCAGATCAGCATGTCAGGTTCCAAAGCCAGGGTGCGCAGCCGGATGAATTCCGGGCTGAAGGCACTCAAGACCCGGGCGCTGTTTTCCGCGTGTTCTCTCCATCTGGCCAATCCCCCCAGACCGATAATATAATATTCGCTGACCTGGATACCGGCTGATTTTAATTTTAGGCCTGCGTCTACGATTTCCGCGGCTGTGGTGCCCTTGCATACTTTTTGCAGGATTATATCATCGCCGCTCTCCATGCCCATGTGAATGCGGGTCAAGCCTGCCTCTTTCAGTTTCCTCAAATCCGCAAGGCTTTTTTTGTTAACGTAGCGGGCCGAACCATAGATGGTTATCCTATCTAGTTCAGGGAACAGCTCCCGGGTGAAGCGGAAGATTTCTTCCAGTTGGTCGGTTTTCATTATGATGGTATTGCCATCGGGGAAAAACACCGATTCCACAAATGGCCCGTAATAATCGCGGGCTGCCAGGAGGTCCTCCTTGATGTCCTCGACTGGTCTCACTCGAAATTTGGTGTTCTTATATAAATTGCAGAAGGTACATTTGTTGTGGGGGCAGCCGATGGTTGCCTGGATCAAAAGGCTGCCGGCTTCACTGGGTGGTCGGTATATAGTGCCTTCATAACGCAAAGTCATCACTCCTTAGCCGATAGGATAGCAGATTTGATTAAATAGTACCACGAGGAGCGCACAATTCGCGCCAGTGCTCATTGAATTCAGGGTAATAAATCGGAAGCTTGCCTCATATTTTTAATAGGAAATAATTTTAACAGGAAATAAAAGGAGGGATAGAAAATATGACCAAGAAGCTGATGATGGCACTGGCTATGGTGGTCCTGTCGGCATGTCTGATAAGCGGCGGCTGCTCCCGCATCGACGACAGCAAAGTCGACTCCTGGAAGGACATGTTCAAGATACCCACCGGCAGCGATAAGAACACTGCCGGTGATAAGCCCGTGGTCGCCTCGACCATTGTCGATCCTGGGGGCGAGCAGGTAATGGTGAAGCTCTACTTTGCGGACGGCAAGACCCAACAATTGGTGATGGAAGAACGCAGCATCGGTAAGGTGACAGGTATTGCCCGGCAGACCATGAACGAATTGATCAAAGGTCCCTCCGGGCCGGAACACCAGGCGGTGATCCCGGTCGGGACCGAGTTGCTCGACATCAACATAAAGCCGGATGGATTATGTATCGTTGATCTGAGCCGGGAGGTCAACCAGGTCAGCAGTCCCCGGCAGGGCGAGCTTATGGTCCAGGCTATCGCCAACACTATGGGTCAGTTCCCTACCGTAAAAGAAGTGAGTTTCCGGGTGGAAGGTGAGAACGTAAGCGTATTGGGTGGAGCAGTGAATGTAGCCCAGCCGGTGCCGGCTGACTACCGTGATTGAGATAGAATCGTCAGGGTAAACAAGGAAATATGATCATCAAAGGGAGAAGCAGGGCAGGTCCAGACTTCTCCCTATTTTTTTAATGTAACCGCAGCTTGCTTGAACTGGAATATGGAGTACAAAAGTGATAGAGTATGTAATGGATTATCGGGGCTCACTGACGGGCCCCAGCGCTGACCGATTGGAATGGGGTGTTGGATTTGAAAAGCAGACCCATCGGTATATTCGATTCCGGGGTAGGCGGGCTGACGGTGGTAAGAACCCTGGTCGACCGGTTGCCCGGGGAGAATTTCATATATTTCGGTGATACTGCCAATGTGCCTTATGGCACCAAGACCCGGGAGCAATTGTTTGTTTATGCCCGCGATATAACCGACTTCCTGCTCAGTAATCAGGTGAAGAGTATAGTAGTCGCTTGCGGTACCCATTCTTCAGTGACCCTGCCGGAAATGGAGAATTCCTGTCCAGTGCCGATGCTGGGGGTGGTCAAGCCGGGGGCGCGAGCGGCGGTGAAGGCGACCCATAATGGCAGGATCGGGGTAATAGCCACCCAGGCCAGTGTGAACAGCGGGTCCTATGCCAAAGCTATTAAATCCATTGATCCTCGATGTTCTGTCTATTCTGCCGCCTGCGGTCAATTCGTTCCGCTGGTGGAAAGCGGGCTGTTGAGCACTCCGGCTACCCGGCAGGCAGTACGGGAGTATATAAGACCGCTGCTGGACCAAGGTATCGATACCCTGGTGCTGGGTTGCACCCACTATCCCTTTTTGGCCCCGGTGATAAAAGAATTCACCGGACCGGATGTGACCCTGGTCGATCCGGCTGAAGAGACGGTGGCCGAACTGGTAGATATTTTGACCTCAAGAGATCTGATAAACAGTAGTCCCTTGGCCTATCGCAGATTCTATGTGAGCGGCAATGCCGAATACTTCTTCCAGCTGGGCCGGGTGCTGATCGGAGATGTCATCCAAAAGGTGAGCAAGCATAGTATGGACGGCGACCAACCGCGGGGCGATTTCAAGGAGGACGATTATGCGCAGCATCTCGGCTGAAACTATCGCGCAGGCGATTTCCGAGGCCGTAATCAAGATCAATACCCACCTCCCCGGCGATATCCGAACCGCTCTGGAGCAGGCCTTGGGCAGAGAGACCAATCCCGCCGCCCGCCAGAGCCTGCAGATAATATTGGAGAATGCCCGCATCGCTCCTGAGGATCAGGTGCCCTTATGTCAGGACACCGGTATGGTGTCGGCTCATGTAGAGATGGGACAAGACGTCCATATTTCCGGAGGCTCCCTGGAGGAGGCTATTAACCGGGGAGTTCGTGATGGCTACCAGCGGGGCTACCTGCGCAAATCGATAGTAAAGGATCCCTTCGACAGGATCAATACCGGTGACAATACCCCGGCCGTTATACATATCCATCTGGTGCAGGGGGATACCCTGCGTATCATGCTTTCTGCCAAGGGAGCGGGCAGCGAAAACATGGGACAGCTGGCCATGCTGAAGCCGGCGGCTGGGATCGAAGGAGTCAAGCAGTTCATCCTGAAGGTAGTCCGGGAAGCAGACAGCAATCCTTGCCCACCCATCATAGTAGGGGTGGGAGTGGGCGGTAATATGGAGAAAGCGGCCTTGATGGCCAAGTGGGCCGTTTTACTGCCGGTCGGCCAGCCCAATCCCCGCCCGGAACTGGCGAAACTGGAGGCGGAGATGCTGACCGCCATCAATGACTTGAAAATAGGAGTCCAGGGTCTGGGTGGCGACACCACCGCCCTGGCCGTACATATAGAGACTTATCCGACTCATATGGCCAGCCTGCCGGTGGCGGTCAACCTGGGTTGCCATTCCACCCGCAGGACAGCCATCGATTTGTAAGGTTGTCGGGTGGAGGCTTGAACGGGCATCAGTCTGGACTGCGGTGGCTTGAAGCCCTCGAACAGACAGGAGCAGATTAATGAAGATAATACAGGCCCCCTTAAGCAGGGAAGATATAATGGATCTGACCGCCGGCGAACCGGTGCTGGTCAACGGCACCGTCTATACCGCCCGGGATGCCGCTCATCAAAGGATGGCGGCCGTCATCGAGGCGGGGAAAACGCTGCCCTTTGACCCCCAGGGACAGGTGATCTATTACACCGGTCCCAGCCCGGCCCCGCCAGGAAGGGTAGTAGGTTCGGCGGGCCCGACCACATCGGGCCGCATGGATGCTTATGCGCCTCTCCTTATCGAGCGGGGACTCAGGGTAATGATCGGCAAGGGGGAGCGGAACCAGGCGGTCAAAGAGGCCATGCGCAAACATGGTGCCGTTTACCTGGCCGCGGTAGGCGGAGCGGGCGCATACCTGGCCCGCAGGATAGTCTCGGCTGCAGTGGTGGCTTATCCGGAATTGGGACCGGAGGCGATTTACAGGCTGGAGGTAAAGGAATTTCCCTGCATCGTGGCTATCGATGCCCGCGGCGGGGACATATATGAGCGTTAATAACAACATTAAGGAGGAAGTTATGACCAGACCCAATAACCGGCAAAATAATGAGATGCGGCCCGTCCGTTTTACCCCTGGATTCACAAAAAACCCGGATGGATCCGTATTGGTACAGACCGGGGATACCATGGTACTATGTACGGCGATGGTCGAAGCCAAAGTCCCCCCATTTTTGAAAGGCAGCGGCTCGGGGTGGGTGACGGCAGAGTATTCACTGTTGCCATCATCAACTGAAACCAGGACCCAGCGGGAGGCGGGCAGGGGGAAGATCACCGGTCGGACCTCGGAAATCCAGCGCCTTATCGGGAGGTCGCTGCGGGCGGTAGTTGACTTGCCGGCTCTGGGTGAAAGGACGGTCTGGATCGATTGTGATGTATTGCAGGCCGACGGGGGAACCCGGACGGCTTCGATCAGCGGTGCCTTCGTAGCCTTGTGCCTGGCCTTGATGAAACTCCAGGCGGAAGGCGTTATCAACGAACTTCCCATCCTTGATTATGTAGCCGCTGCCAGTGTGGGGATAGTCGACGGGGAAACCGTGCTGGACCTGGAATATATTGAAGACTCACGGGCCGAAGTGGATATGAACGTTGTGATGACCGGGCGGGGCAGTTTCGTAGAGGTACAGGGGACGGCCGAAGGGACCCCCTACAGCAAAGCCAAACTGGATGAGATGCTGGCCCTGGCGGAAAAAGGGATTCAGGAAATTTTCGGCCTGCAAGCGAATATAATTGGAAAGGGATTCGGTAATGGCCCGGGACCTGTTGATAGCGACTAGAAACAAAAAAAAGAAATCTGAACTGCAGGAAATCCTGGCCGACTGTGAGGTCAACCTGATCAGCCTGGATGAGTTGGAGGGCATGCCAGAGGTAGAAGAAGACGGGGCCACCTTTACCGATAATGCCCGGAAGAAAGCCCGGACCATAGCTGAACTGAGCGGACTGGTAACCCTGGCCGACGATTCCGGCCTGATGGTGGATGCCCTCGGCGGGGCGCCGGGGATATTTTCGGCCCGTTTCGCTGGACCAGGGTGCAACGATGCTGACAATAACGCTAAATTACTGGGACTTTTGAGCAGAGTACCGGAGGCAGCAAGGACCGCCCGGTTTGTCTGTGTTATAGCTGTGGCGGTGCCCGGGGGCGATACGGAGACGGTGCAGGGCGTCTGCGAGGGCAGGATAACAGCCGCGCCCCGCGGCCACAAGGGGTTTGGTTATGATCCTTTATTCATCCCCGAGGGTTATAGCCAGACCTTTGCCGAACTGGGTGAGGGGATAAAGAACCTGATCAGCCACCGGGGCAGAGCTTTGCAGGCAGCCAAACCGCTGTTGCAGCGGCTTTTCAATACGGAGGATGGAAGGTGCTGATTGCCGCGGTAGCCGACACCCATGGCCAAACCGACCTTATAATTTCCCGACTGGACCTTGTCCAGCCCGACTACCTCTTGTTCGCGGGCGACTTCTACCGGGATGGGCGAACCATAGCCAGGAAGTTAAAGATCGAAGCCACCATCGTGGCCGGTAACTGTGATTCATCCTATCGCGACCGGCAGGAACAAGTGGTGAGTTTGCAGAACCGCAGGTTTCTATTGATCCATGGACATCAATACGGGGTGAAAAACACTCTGAACCGCTTGTACTACTATGCCCGTGAACTGGAGGTCGACGCGGTGGTCTTCGGCCACACCCATAGTCCATTCTGCGAGCGGGTGGGTGACATCTGGATGATCAATCCCGGCAGCCCGGTCCGGCCAAGGCTTTCCGGCCAGGGCAGCTACGCCCTGATAGTAGTGGATCAGGAGAATATCCGACCTGTTATCAAACGGATGGGCGGCTAGAGGCAGGAAAATTATTGTCAATGGGCGACATGACGCGACAATAGATTTTTGTTGAAGTATAATGCTATTAGCCAGGTTGGGAATATACATAATCAATGCTTTTCGAAAGGGGAATCAAGGTGGAAGAACTCGCAAAACAAGTTAAACACGAGATGGTGCGGACGGCAATATGGTTTGCTGTCGCTATGGGTATCGGGATAGGAATATTTATGATACTGTGGAGATAA
>JBEHWJ010000051.1:0-15117 GCA_040217755.1 Syntrophomonadaceae bacterium
TCCGCCCACTTTTGACAGCACCAGGGTTATCGCGGCTGTCAAGCTGGTCTTGCCGTGGTCGACGTGACCTATCGTCCCTATGTTTAGATGCGGTTTCGTCCTTTCATATTTCGCTTTTGCCATTCCTTATTCACCTTTCCTTTCTAAGCTTTCGATCATTATCTTCTTAAAGATGAACCATATCTTCTACCAATGATTTCCCTGCTTTTGGACTCGGGTACCTCGGCGTAATTTTTCAATTCCATCGAGAAAGTGGCCCGACCCTGACTTAATGACCTCAAATTAGTTGCATACCCGAATGTTTCAGCCAAAGGGACCAGCCCTTTAATAATCCGGCTATCCCGGTTCTCTTCAAAACTCATGACCCTTCCCCGCCGGGCATTCAAGTCCGATATCACATCGCCCACATATTCTTCGGGAGATATAATATCTATGTTCATTATCGGTTCCAGCAAAACTGTCTGGGCCTTATTCAGGGCATCCTTCATAGCCATATTGGCTGCCACTTTGAAGGGCTGCTCTGAGGAATCGACCTCATGGTAGGACCCACCCAGTAAAGTCACCTCTATGTCATCTACCGGATATCCAGCCAGTATACCGGCTTGCAGGGATTCCCTGACGCCCACCTCGGTAGCTGCCACAAACTCCTTGGGGAAAAATCCCGGCGGTGTTTTGTCTGCAAAGACCTTACCGGAGCCTTCCGGCAATGGTTTTACCGCCAAAATCACATGGGCAAACTGTCCATGTCCCCCCGTTTGTCTTTCAAATCTGGTCTCAACCCTGGCACTGGTGCTAACGGTTTCTTTGTAGGCCACCTGGGGTTTACCCACGTTGGCATTGACTTTGAATTCTCTGAGCAAGCGATCGATGATTATCTCCAGGTGGAGTTCCCCCATGCCGGAGATAATTGTCTGCCCACTGGCCTCATCGTAGCCGGTGCGGAAGGTCGGGTCTTCTTCAGCCAAACGCCGCAAACTTTCGCCTATTCGATCCTGATCCGCTTTGGTCTTGGCTTCGATCACTACATCGATCACTGGTTCAGGGAAATTCATGGACTCCAAAATAATCAGTCGGTCGGGCGAACACAGCGTTTCGCCGGTCACCGTTTCTTTCAAGCCCACCGCCGCCAGTATATCGCCTGCCACTGCTTCTTGTATCTCCTCGCGGTGATTGGCATGCATACGCAAGATTTTGATCAGGCGTTCCTTCTTATTCTTGCGGGTGTTTACTACCTGGGAACCTATTTGGATACGACCGGCATAGATTCTGAAATAGGTGAGTTTGCCCACATAAGGATCACTTGCCAGCTTGAAAGCCAATGCACAAAAAGGTGCATCCGGATCTGCAGGAACCGAGATCTCCTGTCCCGTTTCCGAGTCAGTTCCGATTATAGGAGGAATGTCCAGCGGTGAGGGCAGGTAATCGACCACGGCATCCAAAAGCATCTGCACACCTTTGTTTTTAAAGGATGACCCGCATAATACCGGAACCAATATATTAGCTATGGTTTGTTTTCTCAAAGAACTTTTGATCTCTTTCTCAGAGATCGGGCTGCCATCGAGGTATTTCTCCAGGATGTTATCATCAAGTTCGGAGAGCTTTTCGATTAATTTTTCTCTGAAGCCTTCGGCCTGTATAGATTCATTCTCTTCCAGTGGCCGGTCCAGGAATTTATCTCCGACACCTTCCCCATAAACATAGGCTCTCAATCGGATGACGTCTATGACGCCTGTGAATGAGTCTTCAGCCCCCAGGGGCAGCTGAATCACTACCGCATCACTACCCAGTTGCTGGTTGATCATCTTAACGACCCTGGTAAAGTCGGCCCCAATCCGGTCCATCTTGTTTACAAAGGCGATCCTTGGAACACCGTAGCGGTCTGCTTGCCTCCAAACGGCTTCAGACTGAGGTTGTACTCCCTCCACTGCGGAAAATATTCCAATTGCCCCGTCAAGTATCCTAAGTGACCTTTCTACCTCAGCTGTGAAGTCCACATGGCCGGGCGTATCGATAATATTTATGGCATAATCCCGCCAATAGCAGGCGGTAGCCGCCGAGGTAATGGTGATACCCCGTTCCTGTTCCTGGGTCATCCAATCCATGGTGGCGGTGCCTTTGTCAACTTCCCCCATCCGATGAACTCTACCGGTATAGAAAAGAATCCTTTCGGTAGTGGTGGTCTTCCCAGCATCTATATGGGCCATGATGCCTATGTTTCGGATAGAACTGAGGTCAATCCTGTGGGCCATGGGATCACTCCCCGCTTCTTACCAGCGATAATGAGCAAAAGCTTTATTGGCGTCCGCCATTTTATGGGTATCTTCTTTCTTCTTGACCGATGCGCCGGCGCCGTTGGCAGCATCCATGATTTCCCCGGCCAGCCGCTCGGCCATGGTCTTCTCGCCCCGTTTACGGGTGTATCCAACCAACCAACGAATAGCCAGTGTTTGTCTCCGGTCCGCTCTAACCTCAACCGGAACCTGGTAGTTGGCTCCCCCCACGCGGCGGGCTTTTACCTCCAGCACCGGGGTTATATTTTTCATAGCCTCTTCAAAGACCTGCATGGGACTTTTACCGGTCCTCTGCTCAATCCGGTCAAAAGCATCATAGCAGATTCTTTCCGCAAGACTCTTTTTCCCGTCCCACATTACCTGATTTACCAGCTTGGTAAATATCTTGCTGTTATAGATGGGGTCGGGTAAAACATCTCTTTTGGGAACGGGCCCTTTTCTAGGCATAGCTTGACTCCCTTCTACTTCTTCTTGGGTCGCTTGGTTCCATATTTGGACCTGCCCTGATTGCGCTTCTGCACCCCGGCCGCATCCAGAGTACCCCTTATAATATGGTACCTTACACCAGGCAGGTCCTTAACCCTGCCACCTCTGATCAGTACCACCGAGTGCTCCTGTAAATTGTGTCCTATCCCCGGAATATATGAGGTCACCTCAATCTGGTTGGTCAACCTTACCCGGGCGATTTTACGCAGAGCCGAATTCGGCTTTTTGGGGGTAGTTGTATAAACGCGGGTACACACCCCTCTCTTTTGCGGACAGCTTTTCAGGGCGGGTGCTGTAGATTTCTTTTCTTCTTCCTGGCGTCCCTTTCTAATCAGCTGGTTAATCGTTGGCATTCTGCACCTCCTTCCCCAAAATGATCACTCTTTTAACAATGCAACGGCTGCAGAACCCACTTCAATCCCACAAGCATGGCCAAGTTCGACCATGGTGTCGATCATCTCCACCTTCACCGCATGCTGCTGACAAACTTCGATCAGCGGCTTGGTGATGTGAGGTTCAGCATCCTTTGCCAGATATACCGTTCTGGCTGTACCTTTGGTAACCGCCTTCCTAACCTGCTTACTGCCAACAACTTTCTTACTGTTCTCGATCTCCTCCAGCAACAATCTGTTACCTCCCTTTGAACACGAAAGCAGCTTAAGACGGTATAACTCGGTTAATCGCACGCCTTAATATTTTAGCACCAAGGTATTTTACAGTCAAATCATTTTACCTGAATATGAAATTTATTGATTGTTTGCATATTCCGGATTTTCTTCAACCTTGATGTCGCGATATATCGAATAACCGGTCCCAGCTGGGATCAGTTTGCCGATGATGACATTCTCTTTAAGGCCAATCAGATTATCGATCTTTCCTTTTATAGCAGCTTCAGTCAAAACCTTGGTGGTCTCCTGGAATGACGCCGCCGACAGGAATGAATCGGTGTTTAGTGACGCCTTGGTTATACCTAACAACATCGGGGAACATACTGCCGGCAAACCGCCTTCCTGAACGGTGCGCAGATTCTCTTCCTCGAAGAATGATATGTCGATGAAAGCTCCAGGCAACATGGTCGTATCCCCGGAATCCTCTATTTTTACTTTTTTCAGCATCTGCCGTATCATTATCTCAATATGCTTGTCACTGATATCAACACCCTGCGAGCGATATACTTTTTGTACCTCCTGCAGGATATATCTTTGTACTGATTGAAGACCCTGGGTTTTCAATATGTCGTGAGGATTCAGCGGGCCTTCGGTAAGAGCATCACCGATTTCTACCATATCACCTTCCCTTATTTTCAGGCGTGACCCGTAATGGACTGGATAGGCGCCCACAACCTCATCATTTTCACCCAGGATTTCTACTTCCCGCCGGCCCTTGTTTTCGCCAAACCGTACTTTACCGGAGGCCTCTGCCACAACCGCCTGCCCCTTGGGTTTGCGCACTTCGAACAGTTCCTCAACCCGGGGAAGACCGCGGGTGATGTCCTCACCAGCCACACCGCCGGTATGGAAGGTACGCATGGTCAACTGCGTCCCCGGCTCACCAATTGATTGGGCGGCCAGAGTTCCGACCGCTTCGCCGATCTCGACATCGTAGCCGGTAGCCAGGTTGCGGCCGTAGCACTTGGTGCAAACCCCATGTTTGGTTTTACAGGTGAGGGTGGTCCGGATTTTGACCCGCTCGATTCCCAGTTTCTCGATAAAATGACCGCTGTCGTCGTCAATCATCTGGTTTTCATCCACCAGAACCTCTCCGGTTTCGGGAT
Source organism: Syntrophomonadaceae bacterium (assembly GCA_040217755.1). Lineage (GTDB taxonomy): Bacteria > Bacillota > Syntrophomonadia > Syntrophomonadales > Syntrophomonadaceae > PHAA01. Next base: position 4,552 of record JBEHWJ010000051.1, read on the forward strand.
GGTATATGGTATCAACCGATACCCGGCCGATGATTCTCTGGTTAAGCGGTTCGATCAACTGGGAGCCTTCCATAATCTTCTCTACCCAGATGCCTTCCACCGATTCGCAGTCATACTCCCGAACGATTACATCCTGGGAAACGTCCACCAGGCGGCGGGTCAAATATCCCGAGTCAGCCGTGCGGAGAGCAGTGTCTGCCAATCCTTTGCGGGCGCCATGGGTGGAGATGAAATACTCCAGAACCGTAAGGCCTTCCCGGAAATTGGCTTTTATGGGCAGATCTATAATCTTGCCGGACGGGTCAGCCATAAGTCCTCTCATCCCAGCCAACTGGCGAATTTGCTGGAAATTGCCGCGGGCCCCTGAAGTGGCCATCATGTACACTGGATTGGATTCATGCAGGTGCTTTTTCAAGGCATCGGTTACATCATCGGTGGCCTGACTCCAAACCTCAACCACCTGGTTATGTCTTTCATCCTCGTTGATCAATCCCACCTGGAAGTCGTTCTCGATTGAATCGACTATCTTGTCGGCCTCAGCCAATATCTCCAACTTCTCCGGCGGAGTTTCGAAATCGGTAACCCCAACACTGATACCGGCCCTGGTAGAGTGCTTAAATCCCAACCGTTTGATGCCATCCAGCATTTCCGCGGTTTTGGCGTTCCCTTCCAGCCGATAAGCTTCGTATACTACATTACCCAATTTCTTCTTGTCGATGACTTCATTATAGTAACCCATACTATCGGGGATGATCTCATTAAAAATCACCCGTCCCACCGAGGTTTCTACGGTCACCGTGCCGTCTGGCTGCGGCTGAGAATGGTTGAATCGGCCGACGGTCTTTTGCGGCATCATCATCCTGACCTTGATAAGGTCGTGCAACCCGACCCCGCCCATTTCATAGGCCATCTGGGCTTCAGCGGTGGAGCTGAACGCCCGCACCGGTCCTTCTTCGGCTGCCTTACGATCATCCATGTAAGTCAGATAGTAGATTCCTATTACTATATCCTGGGTGGGTGTGCACACTGGTTTGCCATCTTTGGGGTTCAGGATATTGTTGCTGGCCAACATCAATAAACGGCATTCAGCCTGGGCCTCAGCAGATAAAGGGACGTGCACTGCCATCTGGTCACCATCGAAGTCCGCATTATAGGCAGTACATACCAGGGGATGCAACTGCAGGGCCCGGCCTTCCACCAATACCGGCTCGAAGGCTTGTATTCCCAAACGGTGCAGGGTTGGAGCACGATTGAGCAGGACCGGGTGTTCCTTGATAACTCCGTCGAGGATATCCCACACTTCCTCGCGTCCTCTTTCCACCATCTTTTTGGCGCTCTTTATATTGGAGGCAATACCGCGGTCGACCAATTTCTTCATTACGAAAGGCTTGAACAATTCCAAGGCCATTTCTTTGGGCAGGCCACACTGATGCATTTTCAACTGGGGACCGGCCACAATAACCGAGCGGCCCGAGTAATCGACCCGCTTGCCGAGCAGGTTTTGCCGAAACCGTCCTTGTTTGCCCTTTAACATGTCGCTGAGCGACTTGAGCGGCCGGTTGCCTGGCCCGGTAACAGGCCGGCCCCGGCGTCCGTTGTCTATGAGTGCATCGACCGCCTCTTGCAGCATTCGTTTCTCATTCCGGACTATTATATCCGGTGCACCCAGATCCAATAGCCTCTTCAGGCGGTTATTGCGGTTTATTACCCGGCGGTACAGATCATTTAAATCTGAAGTGGCAAAACGTCCGCCATCGAGCTGTACCATCGGCCGTAGCTCCGGCGGAATCACCGGAAGGACATCCAAGATCATCCATTCCGGACTATTGGTTGATAACCGGAAGGATTCGGTAACCTCCAAACGCTTGATGGCCCGTCCCTTTCTCTGTCCGGTAGTGGTGTTGACTTCTTCCTTCAGTTCCTGGGACATCGTCTCCAAATCCACTTCCATCAATAGTTCCTTGACGGCTTCGGCGCCAATCGAAGCTATGAATGCGTCTCCATATCTCTCGCGGTTCTCGCGATATTCCCGCTCGTTCAAGAGTTGCTTCTTGAGAAGCGGCGTGTCGCCGGGATCGATTACAATATAGTTTACGAAATAGATTACCTTTTCCAGCACCTTGGGGGACATGTCCAAAAGCAGGCCCATCCGGCTGGGTATACCCTTAAGGTACCAGATATGGCAGACTGGTGCGGCCAGCTCTATATGTCCCATGCGCTCTCTCCGTACCTTGGAGGTGGTCACCTCGACCCCGCAACGGTCACAGACTATACCGCGATGCCGCACCCGCTTGTATTTACCGCAGTGGCATTCCCAGTCCTTGACGGGGCCAAATATCTTTTCGCAAAACAAACCCTCTTTCTCAGGGCGCAAGGTTCTATAATTAATAGTCTCAGGCTTTTTCACCTCTCCGCTGCTCCAAGAGCGTATTTGTTCCGGGGAGGCCAGGGATATTTTGATCCGCTCAAAATTATTTATGTCTGACAAAGCATACTCTCCCTTCCAGAAGGCTGTCTCAATATCCAGCCAGCAAAAGTGAATCGTTCCCTCCCTTAGGCAAGGTCGTCGTCAAGGTCGCTGTCGTCAAGGTCTGCCTCTTCATCTTCTTCCGCCACGCCATAATCATCATTTTCTATCTGTTGACCGAAGGCCTTGCCCACATTGCCGCCGGCACTGAAGGCTACTTCGGGTAAGTCCATTCCCAACTCCCGTGCCTTTTCCTGCTCATTGATGTCGAGATCGTCATCCCTTATAAGGATTTCGCTGTTGTCAGCCCCCAACATCCTTATGTCCAGGGCCAAGCTCTGCAGTTCCTTGATTAATACCTTGAATCCTTCCGGTACGCCGGGCTCGGGGATGTTGTCCCCCTTCACTATCGACTCATATGTTTTTAAACGCCCTACCACATCGTCGGATTTCACCGTCAATATCTCCTGCAGGGTGTAGGCTGCTCCGTAGGCTTCCAGCGCCCACACCTCCATCTCCCCAAAACGCTGACCTCCGAATTGGGCCTTGCCACCCAGGGGCTGCTGGGTAACCAGCGAGTAAGGCCCGATTGAACGGGCATGTATCTTATCATCCACCAAGTGAGCGAGTTTCAACATATATAAGTAGCCAACCGTAACCTCATGGTCAAATGTTTCACCAGTGCGTCCATCCCTGAGCCGGGCTTTGCCGCTAATGGGCGTATTGGCCTCTAAGCGGAGGTCATTTATGTCCTCTTCGGTTGCCCCATCGAAAATCGGGGTTGCTATCTTGTAACCCAGTTCCTTGGCAACCCATCCCATATGGCATTCCAGGATCTGTCCGATGTTCATCCGGGAGGGTACGCCCAAGGGGTTGAGTACGATCTGTACCGGGGTACCGTCATCCAGGAAAGGCATATCCTCTTCCGGCAAAATCCTGGAGATGACCCCCTTATTTCCATGGCGCCCGGCCATCTTGTCGCCTTCTGAAATCTTACGTTTTTGAGCGATATAAACTCGGACCAACCGGTTCACGCCCGGCGGCAGTTCGTCCCCACTCTCGCGCGAGAAACGCTTCACCGCCACAATCTTGCCGGCTTCGCCGTGAGGGACCCGCAGGGAGGAATCGCGTACCTCCCTGGCCTTCTCTCCGAATATAGCCCGGAGCAGTCGCTCTTCCGGTGTCAATTCGGTTTCCCCCTTGGGGGTCACCTTCCCGACCAAGATATCATCTGGTCTCACCTCGGCCCCAACCCGGATGACGCCTTGATCGTCCAGATTCTTCAGCATTTCTTCCGAGACATTGGGAATATCACGGGTTATCTCCTCCGGGCCCAGCTTGGTGTCCCGGGCTTCGCACTCATATTCCTCTATATGAATGGATGTAAATACATCCTCCTTGACAATCTTTTCCGAAATCAGAATCGCATCTTCGTAATTGTATCCTTCCCATGGCATGAAAGCCACCAGGACGTTTCTGCCCAGGGCCAGCTCACCATTATCGGTGCTTGGACCATCGGCAATGATTGTATCAGCTTCGATGCGCTGACCTACTTTGACTATGGGTCTCTGGTTGTAGCAAGTACCTTGGTTGGACCGCATGAACTTCAGCAGTGGATAGGTTATGGTATGACCGTCGTCAGTCTCCAAGACGATACGTGAGGCACTCACTTTCTTCACTACCCCTGATTTGCGGGCGATGACTACCGCCCCGGAATCCTTGGCAGCTTTGTATTCCAAACCCGTCCCGACTATGGGTGACTCGGTCTTTATAACCGGAACCGCTTGCCTCTGCATATTTGCACCCATCAAGGCCCGGTTGGCATCGTCGTTCTCCAAAAATGGTATCAGTGAAGTGGCCACGCTGAATACCTGTTTGGGTGATACGTCCATATAATCGACTTGATTGATCGGTAGTTCGAGAATCTCCTCGAAATAACGCACTTCTACCCGGTCATCTTTGAAATAGCCATTTTCATCCAGGGGAGCATTGGCCTGGGCCACATAGTACTCATCTTCTTCGTCGGCGGTGAGATATACTATTTGGTTGGTTACCCGCCCGCCCTTCTTATCCACTTTGCGATAGGGGGTCTCGATAAAACCGAAATCGTTGACCCGGCCAAAGGTAGCCAGCGAGCCGATCAAGCCGATATTGGGACCTTCTGGCGTTTCTATCGGGCATACCCGGCCGTAATGGGAATGGTGGACGTCGCGGACCTGAAATCCGGCCCTTTCACGGGTCAGCCCTCCTGGGCCCAAAGCGCTCAGTCGTCTCTTATGGGTAAGTTCAGCCAGGGGATTGGTCTGATCCATAAACTGGGATAGCTGGGAACTGCCGAAAAATTCTTTGACGGCAGCGGTAATCGGCCTGATATTGATAAGCACCTGAGGAGTCAGGGTCTCCACATCATGAATACTCATCCGCTCCCGTACCACCCGCTCCATACGAACCAGACCGGTGCGGAATTGGTTCTGCAGCAGTTCACCGATGGAACGGAGGCGGCGGTTGCCCAGATGGTCTATCACATCGGTCTTGCCCTCACCGTTGATCAATTTCAATATATAACCGATGGTGGCGGTTATGTCGTCGATGGTCAGATAGCGGGTTTCCTCCGGGATATTGAGCCCCAATTTCTTGTTGACCTTGTATCTCCCCACCACTGCCATGTCATAACGACGGGGATCAAAGAACAGGTTTTTCAACAACTGCTGGGCGGCATCCTCGGTGGCCATCTCTCCCGGACGGAGGCGGCGGTAAAACTCGATCAGCGCCTCTTTTTTATTGGTGGTGGTATCTTTCTCCAGGGTACGTTGGATAGCATCATCTTCATTGTACAACTTCAGGATGGCCTCATTGGTCTCATAACCCAGGCAGCGCAACAGAACTGTAACCGGTATCTTTCTGGTTTTATCGATACGGGTGTATATAACCCCGGCACTATCCATTTCCAGTTCGAACCAAGCTCCGCGGTTAGGTATTACCGTTGCCCCAAACAGTGAATGGCCGGCCAGGTCCAATTTTTCATTGAAATATACCCCAGGTGACTTTACCAACTGGCTGACGACTACTCTCTCCGCCCCATTGATAATGAAGGTCCCATTTTCGGTCATCAAAGGCAGATCACCCATATAGACTTCTGATTCCTTGATCTCTCCGTTTTCCTTGTCAGTTAACCGAACCTTCAGCTTCAGCGGTGCCTGGTAACTAACATCACGCTCTTTGCATTCCAGTACCGAGTATTTAGGTTCACCGCGGCTGTAGTCGACAAAATCAAGTTCCAAATTGCCGCTGAAATCGGAGATGGGGAAAACCTCTTGCAAGGCCGTACGCAAACCTTCATTTAAGAACCATTCGTAAGAACTCAATTGAATCTGAATAAGATTGGGCAGCTCTATTACCTCTTTGATCTGAGAATAAGTGAGCCTCTCGGTACTCCCATATTGTTCAATATGAGCCATCAAACCACCCCTTTACATTATTAGCCAACGTGTTAAAAGCGGGGCTAACCTAAAACCTCGCTTTTATATAGAAAACATATATTTCGAGCCTACAGCGTTCTTAACCATTATAATATGGCAATTATTAATGTTAGCATAGCCATCTTGCCTAGTCAAGAAAACTACTCTTTTTTCTCCACATTTTTCATCGGTTATCAGAAATCATTCTAATTCGTCCTGGGTGGGGTTGCTGTTCTTGGGCGGTATAGCATACGTCTCGGCGATTATTTGCTCTGCCTTTTTCACCCGCCTATAGAATATGACCACTGCCAGAATAAGCCCAATGGTTACTATTCCAATCCCCATAACCAGGCCGTCGATTCGAACTACCTTGAGGATAACTCCCTCGCTGCCCAGATCAGCCCCCCGGGTGAAGAACCAACTGGAAAACAGATCATCGCGCCGGTCAGCGGTGCTGGTCAGTATCAAACCGGGTACCTCGATGGTCAGCTGCAACTCATTGGAACCGGCAATTTTTTCGAACCAATCCTGAGGGGATTGGGGGTCGGTTTGTATCACGGTGAGGCCGTACAGAATGTTTTTGTTTTCGTTTATCTTTAAGGGCAACCCATCATTGTGGGATTGATAATTCGACCAACCTTGAATGTTACGATGGAAAACCCACTCACTGCCTTCCTGGTTACGATTCCAGGACTTGTCAGACGGGGCTTCGGTAATCTCAACCGGTATCCTGACCTCTTCCCTCAACTCTCCGGTTTCCATCCATTCCAGTTGCCATTTGATCGGGCTGGCCGCCTGACAGGGCGATGCGCAGACCAATACCATCATAAGGCAGGCGAGGCATAATAAGTGCTTTCTCAATGTGATTGTCCCCTTTCTATCCCGCTTTATACTTCATAATATATTAAAAGCCCCAAATTTTCCATAAAAAAAGGGGGCAGTGCCGTCGCACTACCCCGGGTTATGTTATACTATTTTATTTCGACACTGGCCCCGGCTTCCTCCAACTTGGCTTTGATATCATTGGCTTCTTCCTTGGTTATCTTTTCCTTAACGGGTTTCGGGGCTTCGTCAACCAGGGCTTTGGCTTCCTTGAGTCCAAGGGTGGTCAGCTCTCTGACCACCTTGATGACGTTGATCTTTTTATCTCCAGCTGCGGTCAGGATTACGTCAAATTCAGTTTGCTCTTCGGCCGGAGCGGCAGCAGCAGTGGGTGCGGCGGCAGCTACAGCCACCGGAGCGGCAGCGCTGACTCCAAAAGTCTCTTCCAATTCCTTGACCAACTCAGAAAGCTCCAGTACGGTCAGTCCCTTAACGATATCGATTACTTCCTGCACTTTACTCATTGATAAAATACCTCCCTATTCTTTCTTAATTAGATACGGTAAGCTGCTAATAGCCTGCAAACAAAGTCCTAACCAGCTTGTTTCTGTTCCCGGATACCGTCCAGGGCCCTTACCAGACCGGTAATGTTGGCATTCAAAACCCGTACGAACGAAGTGATCGGTGCCTGCATGGTGCCTACTACCTGTCCCAACAGTACCTCGCGGGAAGGCAGGTTGGCCAGTTCCTTTACCCCATCGGCAGATAGATATTTTCCTTCCAGTATGCCCATCTTGATTTCCAGTTGCTTGTTGTTGCGGGCAAATTCGGTTATGGTCTTGGCCGGTCCCACCGGATCGTCATTACTGAATATTACCGCATTAGGCCCGGTTACCTGGGCAGCGATATCCTCATAGCCGCATTGCTTCAAAGCAAAACGAAACATGGTGTTTTTCAATACCCGGTATTCGACGCCCGGTACCCGCAGATTGTTTCTCAACTGGGTAACCTGCTCTACATTAAGCCCCCGGTAATCGGTACATATAACCAGCATCGCTTCATCCAGCTTCTGTTTTATATCTTCGACCACCTGTTTCTTCTCTTCCATCTTCGCCATTCATGTCTCACCCCCTTGGTTTTTATTCTCTCCATTCAGCTTTCTGACTTAATGGTAACCTTTAAATTAATACCAAATTAAAAAACCCCTGCGCCAGGCCACGCAGAGGTCTTAAGACTGATGCATCCAAAAGATGTCAGCTATCTATATAAACCTCAGCGGGCAATTATTAAGGCTTAGGCCACCGGCTGTCTTCAGTTTTCATATTCAATTCTATTAAGATCTATCTATTTATTGGCAGCAATCAGAATCAAGGGATTGACCTTGATGCCTGGCCCCATGGTGGAACAGATATTGACGGAACGCATATACTGTCCTTTGGCGGCCGCTGGCTTGGCTTTAATAAGCGCCTCGGCAAAGGCGTTGAGGTTGTCTTGGAGTTTCTGTTCATCGAAAGAAACTCGGCCGACCGGTACATGGACGATGGAGGTCTTATCTACCCGGAATTCGATACGACCCGCTTTAAGTTCCTTGATGGTTCGTTCGATATCGAAGGTTACAGTACCTGCTTTGGGATTGGGCATCAAACCCCGGGGGCCCAAAATCTTCCCCAGTCTGCCCACCACCGACATCATGTCGGGGGTAGCCACGGCCACATCAAAATCGAACCACCCTGCCTGGATCTTCTCCGCCAGGTCTTCGGCTCCCACATAGTCGGCACCGGCTTGTTCGGCTTCTTTTACCTTTTCTCCCTTGGCAAATACCAATACTTTTAACGTTTTACCGGTCCCATGCGGCAGACTCACCGTGCCTCTGACCTGCTGATCGGCATGACGTGGGTCGACACCCAATTTAACATGTGCTTCGACCGTCTCATCAAATTTCGCGGCAGCGACTTCCTTGACCAGTTTGATAGCCTCAGCCGGCTCGTACAATTTGTTCCGATCTATTTTGGCAGTTGCTTCCTTGTAGGCTTTTCCTCTTTTCATTAAACAATCCTCCTTGTGGTTAAGCGGATATTAATCCTCCCACTATTATGTTCGGTGCGATAATCCAATTAGTCGACTATTGCCAGGCCCATACTGCGGGCCGTACCTTCGATCATCCTGACCGCGGCATCGATGTCGGCAGCATTCAGGTCTGCCTTCTTGGCTTCGGCTATCTCCACCAACTTGGCCCGGGAGATCTTGCCGACCTGTTTCTTATTAGGGTCGCTCGAGCCCTTTTCAACGTTGGCTGCTTTCTTCAGAAGATCAGAAGCCGGGGGCGACTTGATCTCAAAAGTGAACGATCGGTCTTCGTATATGGTTATCTCTACGGGTACAATATATCCGGTTTGATTGGCGGTCTTCGCATTATATTCCTTACAAAAACCCATTATGTTAACCCCGTGTTGTCCCAGAGCAGGACCTACTGGCGGTGCCGGCGTAGCTTTGCCTGCGGCTATCTGCAGTTTTACCTTGCCCTTTACTTTTTTGGCCACTTTTACACCTCCTTATATCTTGTTTATTTGTTCATAATCCAGTTCCACCGGGGTTTCCCTGCCGAACATGGATATATTTACCCTAACCTTGCCCCGGTCCTGGAGCACTTCCTTAACCACACCTTCGAAATTTTCGAAAGGGCCGCTGTTGACCCTAATGCTCTCTCCTACCTCCAGGTTGATAACCCGCGGCTTTTTGCCCATCAAACCCATCTGGGTGAGGATCTTATTGATCTCTTCGTCCATCAACGGGATAGGTTTGGTACCGCTACCCACGAATCCTGTGACCCCAGGGGTGTGGTGAACCACATACCACGAATCTTCATCCATGATCATATTTACGATTACATATCCAGGGAAAACCCGCCGGGTGGTAATCTTCTTCTTGCCGCCCTTGTACTCGACTTCCTGTTCCTCGGGTATGATCACTTGGAATATCTTATCCTGCATGTTCATAGATTCGACCCGCTTGGTGAGGTCTACCTTGATCTTGTTTTCATAACCGGAATAGGTGTGGACCACATACCAGTCACCTTTCCTCTCCGGTTTGGTCTCTTCTTCCAGACCGGGATTATCTATGTCGCTATATTCAGCTTGGTTCATATTCTGTTCGGTGGTAATTTCAACCATCTCCTCTTTAGGCCGCCAACTTGGTCAGCCAATTCAGTAAAATGGAAAGCCCGCTGTCAAATATCCATAGGATTACGGAAATGACAGCAACCGAAAATAACACCACACCGGTATAGGCCAACAACTGCACCCGACTTGGCCAGTGGACCTTTTTCAGTTCAAGGTAAACTCCGTTGAAATATGTCCGAACACTCCCGAACCAGTTCTTGACGTTTTCGGTGTTGCTAGGAGAAACACTGTCCTTGGCCATTTAGCTCACTCTCCCGCTTTACTTGGTCTCTTTGTGAATCGTGTGGGCATTACAGAATTTGCAATGCTTTCTGACTTCCATCTTCTCAGTATTCTTTTTTTTGTCCTTGGTAGTTCTATAATTGCGCTGTTTGCATTCTGTACACGCCAATGTAATACCAACCCTCACCACGTTACCTCCATCCTGTGCGCAAAAATACTACAATAATCTATCATATCGCCTGATTGCATGTCAACGCTTCGCCTCAAGTACCGACCCTGGATTAGGATTCGATGCTGGTTACGACTCCGGAACCGACCGTGCGGCCTCCTTCACGGATAGCGAATCTCAGACCCTCTTCTATCGCGATCGGGGTGATCAGGCTGATCGCCATCTGGATGTTGTCGCCCGGCATCACCA
>JBEHWJ010000052.1:0-15110 GCA_040217755.1 Syntrophomonadaceae bacterium
ATCCGTCGCCCAGTGGTTTAAAGATCGATGGTAAAGGGGTGGGAGCGTATGGAAAACGAATTCCTTTTCGAAGTGGTGGAGGAATATTTTAAAGTGCACAATGCCGGCCCCCGCAGGTGGAACTTCCACGATTTCTGGTACCGGAAAAACATACCGCCCAAAAGGCTCAAACAGGCCAGAAAGTACTTTGCGCCATATGATGAAAGGTTGGAAAAACCTCTGTTATTAATGAGCGATAATGCCTTTGGAACTCTTTTCAGAGGGGTTTTAGTTAGTAATACCAAGTTCTACTATAAGCTAGATCTTAATGAGGCATTGTTTTTCGCAGAACCTAAGGAAGGTATAATGAATCTTGCCGATATGTATAGTATAGACATTCAATACTTCAAAAGAGCTGGTTGGTTTCTGGTAAATGGAGAAAAAGAAGCTTGTTTTGCAGGTTATTCGGCGGGTATAGTCGACGAAAACTGTGCTACCCCTTTCAAAAACGCGGTGAACCATGTCTTGCAAGCACTGCACGAAGCCAAGCCAGACGGCTAAAAACGAAAGAAATGGTTTACAATCCAGGGACGGGGGCCAAGGCCCCTCCCCCCTGGATATTTGACTTTGGGATATTTATTCCCTTGGGCGCTTGATTGCGAGTACGGGAAAGCGGGCAGGTCAAGACCTGTGTAAGCACGCAGGTGAATTCAGCCCGGGAGAGTGTTAACCAGGCCGGCCAATCCGTCGCCCAGTGGTTTAAAGACCGATGGTAAGGGGGGAGGAGCGTATGGAAAACGAATTCCTTTTCGAAGTGGTGGAGGAATATTTTAAAGTGCACAATGCCGGCCCCCGCAGGTGGAACTTCCATACCTTCTGGTACTGGAAGAACATACCGCCCAAAAGGCTCAAACAGGCCAGAAAGTACTTTGCGCCCTATGATGACAGGTTGGAAAAACCTCTGTTATTAATGAGCGATATAACATTTGGTAAACTTTTTGCAGGAATTCTTATAACAAACATTAAGTTATACTACGATTTAAATTCGGATGAGGGAAAACTTCTAGCAACACCTAAAAGAGATGTAATCAAGCTCTTGGATATACGTTGCATAGACATTCAATACTTCAAAAGAGCTGGTTGGCTTCTGGTAAACGGAGAGAAAGAAGCTTGCTTTGCAAGCTATTCGGCAGGTATAGTCGACGAAAACTGTGCCACCCCTTTCAAAAACGCGGTGAACCATGTCTTGCAAGCATTGCACGAAGCGAAACCAGACGGCTAAAAACGAAAGAAATGATAGGGATCTGCCTTGTTGAGTGGATATGTAAATCGGGAGGACCGCCCGTAAAGACCAGCCCGTCGTGTTATGAAAGAATTTCCGGGTCAGGGGCATAATAATCCCGGCCGGGGAGTATGACATGGTTAATGGCTGGTCTTATAAATGCTATTATATATAAGGAAGACAATGGTTCGCATATTCGATTATGGCAAGGGAAAGCGAGGTTAAGTGATGTTGAAGACATTACTGGTGAAGGACGAGATCAAATACGATGCCTCTCAGTTGCGGCCCCATTGGATATACCGCAACCACGGGATTTTGGGTGACGCTATCGTGGCCTTTTTCGGACCGGTGCAGGTTGATACCGAAAAGATGATGGATCTGAAGGACATCCGGGAGAAGGAGGCCATCTATTCGCCGCGGATGCTGAGTTTCATCGCCGAGCATTTCGATACCGATCTGGAGAAGGCGATCTACCGCCAATTCATCCTTACCATGGCCATTAAAGAAGAACTTGAGAAACGCGAAATCCTATTGCAGCGTATCGGTGATGATCTGTACCTGGACCGGGCCAAACTGACGGTTTCGATCGCTACCAGCACGGTGGTTTCCACCCTGATCCATACCGGCATAAATATCGAGACCCAGGGCACCCCGGTCAAGACGATGGGGCTGAAGGAGCTGGGCATAACCGACCTTCCCTCTTTTGCGGAAAACGTGATGCTGCGCTACAAGACGGAATTGGAGCGCATCTATGAAGCACGCTGCAAGGCCCGGGGGATCGTGTCCGATATATAAATGATAGCGGGAGCAATGGCCCTCCGGCCGGTCGGTCGGAGCGTCTTGTCAAAGGCGGGAGCTTAATTTAGAATATATAGATGTGGAAAGGGGAAGCGCCTTGACCGAGAAAGACAGCGGAAAATTGGAGCTCATCGCCCGCCAGAATTTTCCCGCCAACCATGATCTGGTGAAAGTGGTGGATTTCCTAAACAAGAACCTGAAGGACAAGAAGATTATGTTCGGGGTTAGCAAAGACCGGGAGAAGGACCAGATGACAATTTCCATTTATGAGGTTTGACACATATCTTGATTTGAGGTGGCAAATGAGCAAGGAAACCAAAGAATTTATTAAGGACACCATCAGTGTAATCATTATCGCGTTTATCCTGGCCGCCATTTTACGCAATTTCGTCATCGAGGGGCGAGAGATACCGACCGGTTCTATGTTGCCGACCGTTCAGCTAAAGGATCGGGTATGGGTGAACCGCTTTCTTTATCGCTTCAAGGAGCCGCAGCGGGGAGACATCGTCATGTTCCAGCCCCCCGAGACCATCAAGTCTTCTACCCCCTATCTGAAGAGAGTGATTGGATTACCGGGCGAAACTGTAGAGATGAGGGATGGCAAGGTATATATAAACGGGCGGGCCCTGGTGGAACCCTATGTCGCCGAGCCGCTCGAATACGATTATGGACCGGTGGTGGTGCCGGACGACTGCCTGCTGGTGCTGGGCGATAACCGCAATAACAGCTACGACAGCCATGAATGGAACGCCTGGCTGACCGAGGACCGGCTGATGGGCAAAGCAGTAGCTATCTATTGGCCCATAAGTCACTTCCAGCTTTTACCGCGTGAGGTTTCGTTCGAATGAGGATATTGCTGACCAATGATGATGGCATCAATGCCCGGGGATTACATGCCCTGATAAATGAATTGAATACCATCGCCGAGATTTATGTGGTGGCTCCCCGCAGCGAGCAGAGCGGTACCGGTCATTCCATTACCGTGTTCGACCCCATCAAAGCCATCGAGACCAGGATACCAGGCATCAAGAGGGGGTGGCTGGTGGGGGGCACCCCGGTGGATTGTGTCAAGCTGGGCACCAAGCGGCTGGTACCGGAACCCATCGATCTGGTGGTATCCGGAATTAATCACGGTTCCAATATGGGGACCGACGTCCTTTACTCGGGTACGGTGTCCGCCGCCACCGAAGGGGTGATAATGGGTTATCCCTCCATCGCGGTATCCCTGGATACCTTCGACGACTCGGCTGATTTCAGCTATGCGGCCGGGTTCACTCGCCGGTTGGTGGCGGAGATCTTGAAAGAGAATATGCCCCGTACCACCCTGTTCAACATAAACCTCCCTTTACTGCCCCCGGAGCAGATCAAGGGCCTCCGCATGACCAAACTGGGCAACCGCAATTATGACAACCTGTTTGAGGAGCGGCGGGATCCCCGCGGCAACATCTACTACTGGCTGGGGGGCGGCATCCTGAATGAGGAACAGGACCAAGACAGCGACGTGTATGCGGTCGAGCATGGTTACATCAGCATAACCCCCATACACCTGGACCTGACCCACTACGGGCTGATCAAGAAATTCAGCAAGTTATCCGAAGATTACCTGAACAACCTGCTGCGAGGTGAATAAACATCGCTGCTGCCAGCCTGGCCATCAACACGACCATATTCCTATTGATCTTCAACTGGTCCTACCTGCAAAAAAGACGGGAAGATCCGTATTACCCCTCCAAGCCCATCGCCCAATCCGTCCTGTTTCCGGTGGGACTGGCGCTGGCTTTCACCCTGCTGGTGGACGCCTATCGCGGCATCGTATATTATCAATTGATAATGTTTTTGTTGGTGGCTGCCTTGCTGTTTTGGAAATTATACGGTTTTAAGCCTCAACGTATGGAAATTTTTTGCCTGTAAACCTAAAGTATAGTACCATTTTTAAGAGCTAATTTTATTGAGGAGGTTATCGGATGAAGGTATACCCTACTGAAGGAATTCGCAATATTGCCCTCGTGGGCCATGGAGGGACCGGCAAGACATCACTGGCGGAAGCCATGATCTATAATACCGGGGCAACCAAGAGGTTGGGGAGGGTTGATGACGGCAATACCGTTTCCGATTACCTTCCGGAAGAAATAAAAAAGAAAATCACCATCAGCGCATCGCTGATCCCCTGTGAATATAGAAACTGCAAGCTCAATGTACTCGACACTCCTGGTTATGCTGATTTCTATTTCGAGGTATGCGGGGCCTTGCAGGCCGTCGACAGCATGCTGCTGATGTTCTCGGCCACCGCCGGGGTAGAAGTCCAGACCCAGATAATTTGGGAAGAGAACCCCGGCATCCCCAAGATTGCATTTATCAACAAGATGGATCGGGAGAATGCCGACTTCGACAAGACCCTGACGGCTATCAAATCCGCTTTCCCGGATATCGTGGTACCGGTCCAGTTGCCCATCGGCGCGGAAGACAATTTCAAGGGTATGGTGGACCTGCTCAAGATGAAAGCCTATATCTTCGAAGCGGGCACCGGCAAGTTCACCGAACAGGAAATCCCCGCCGACATGATGGACGACGTGGAAACATATCGGATGGAACTGATTGAAGCCGCGGCCGAATCCAATGATGAGCTTCTGACCCGCTATCTGGAGGGTGAAGAGCTCACCGATGCAGAGATACTACAGGGAGTAAAGGCGGCCGCCGCGGCCGGTTCGGCGGTATTCGTGTTCTGCGGCTCCACCCTCAAGAATATGGGCGTCCAGCCGCTGATGGATTTCATCGTCGATTGTTCTCCCACCCCCGATCGCAACCACCTGGTGGAGGGCAAGGATATCCAGACCCAGCCCTTATGCGCCCAGGTGTTCAAGACTATCGCCGACCCCTACATCGGCCGGCTCAACATGTTCCGTATTTTTTCCGGCAAAATCAAGGCCGATAGCGTGGTATACAACGCCACCAAGGAGAAGGACGAAAAGATAACCCAACTGCTGGTCATGACCGGCAAGGAGCAGTCGGCAGTGCCGGAGATGAATGCCGGCGACATCGGTGCGGTAGCCAAACTGGCGGTTACCAGCACCTCCGATACCCTGACCGTAAAAGCCAA
This sequence comes from Syntrophomonadaceae bacterium, assembly GCA_040217755.1. Classification (GTDB taxonomy): domain Bacteria; phylum Bacillota; class Syntrophomonadia; order Syntrophomonadales; family Syntrophomonadaceae; genus PHAA01. The sequence continues at coordinate 5,157 of JBEHWJ010000052.1, forward strand.
TCCGGTGGTGATGGAGCCGATCCAGTTCCCCAAGCCTACCTTAAATACCGCCATCGAGCCCAAGAGTAAAGGCGATGAGGACAAGCTCAGCGGAGCCCTGCAGAGGATCTGCGAAGAGGATCCCACCGTGGAAGTGGAGAAAAACCCCGAGACCAAGCAGACCGTGATGCGGACCATGGGTGATACCCATATGGATATAATCACCGACAAACTGTTGCGCAAATTCGGGGTGGAAGTAGTCACCAAGGATATGCGTATCCCGTACCGGGAGACCATCCGGGCTACCGTGGAAGTGGAAGGCAAACACAAGAAGCAGAGCGGCGGCCATGGTCAGTATGGGCACGTCTGGATCAAGTTCGAGCCCAATGATGAGGAAGAATTCAAGTTTGAAGAGAATGTTTTCGGCGGCGCCGTACCCCGCAATTTCTTCCCGGCCGTGGAGAAGGGGCTGCAGGAAGCTCTGGATGAAGGCATATTGGCCGGATACCCGGTAACCCGCATCAAAGCCACCCTCTATGACGGCTCCTACCATAGCGTGGACTCGTCTGAAATGGCCTTCAAGACGGCCGCCAAGATAGCTTTCAAGAAAGGTATGGAGGCCGCCAAACCGGTGCTGCTGGAGCCGATCGTCAACGTGGAGATCGAGATCCCCGATGCCTATATGGGCGACATCATCGGCGACCTCAACAGCAAGCGGGGCCGGGTGATGGGTATGGAACCGGCCGGCAAGAAACAGATCGTCAAGGCGCAGGTGCCTTTGGCCGAGATGAGCCGTTATACCATCGACCTTAAATCGATAACCCAGGGCCGCGGCAAGTTCCGGCTGGAGATGGACCACTACGAAGAGGTACCGGCCCAGGATGCGGAGAAGATCATAGCCAAGGCCAAACAGGAGAAGGAAGAGAAAGATAAGTAGAGGCAGGGAATTAGGATAGTTATGACAAAGAGGGCGCAAGCCCTCTTTTCAGACCGGTCAAAATGGTCGATGGCTGTGTTGCGGCGGAAGTCCCGCTCAATCGACGTACCCGATGTACGCCTCAATCACGGGCCATCCGGCTGCCTTGCCCTCAACCATTTTGCCACGGTCTACCGGTCTAAATGGTCGATGGCTGCGTTGCTGCCTAATATTAAATCACAGGAAGGAGCCCCGTCTTGAGTCGCTGGTTGGATTATCTTAATGCCCATCCGCTGGTCCAGTACGTTGGAATGCCGGTGTTGATTTTCGCGGGCTTCTGGGTATTCCAGGTCATCTTTTGCCGCAGCATCGTCCCGGCCATATTGAAACTGCGGGCCCGGCGCGGGGCGGATACTGAAGCGGCCCTAATCAGGGTGGCCCTGAAACCGGTCCGGGCTTTGATACTGCTGTTGGGGCTGTATGCCGCCCTAATGTACCTGCCCCTGGCGCCCCATTGGGATGTTCTGTTTTCCAGGATATTTCGCTCTGTGCTCATCATCATCCTGGCCTGGGGGGTATGTGCGGTAGTGGGCGCCAACTCTTCCCTGACCAGCGGGCTGCAAGAGAGATACAAACTGGACAGCGTGTTGGTCGTGTTCTTTTCCCGGGTGCTCAAATTCGTGTTTATAGCTCTGGCGGTAGTATTGCTGGCCAATGAGTGGGATTACGACGTCAATGGATTTATCGCCGGCCTGGGCCTGGGTGGATTGGCCTTCGCGCTGGCGGCCAAAGATGCCCTGGCCAACATTTTCGGGGGTATAATCATTATCATGGAGAAGCCTTTCGCCATCGGGGATTGGGTCCAGACCCCCAGTGTGGAAGGGACGGTGGAGGATATCTCCTTCCGCAGCACCCGCTTCCGCACCACTCCCCAAGCCCTGGTGACCGTACCCAATTCGACCCTGGCCAACCAACCGATCACCAACTGGTCCAAGATGGGTAAACGCCAGGTCACTTTCAGACTGCCGGTTGACTACGCCGGCCCCCGTGACCGGATCGAGACCTGCATAACAGCTATCCACGCCATGTTGGCCGCTCATGATGAGGTCCACCCCGAGACCATCCTGGTCAGCCTGGATGGCATCAATGCCAATGGGCTCGAAATCCTGGTCAATTTCTTCACCAACACCACCGATTACCCGCGCTACTGCCAGGTAAAACAGGACATCAACTTCCGCATCCTGGATATCCTGGCCGCCTCCGGCCTGGGATTGGCCGCCCCCGGGCGCCAGGTCTACTCCGAACGGCCCGCACCGCAGCATCCGGCCGCGGCCGAATAGCCATTTCCGGCCTTTTTATCGCTCGCTTGATCGACTTTTTAATTTCCCGATAAAACCAGTTGCTGAGCATCGATAGTGATTGGTACTCTTTATATAGGGGGTGAATTTCCATGCCCAGGGAAAAGTACCGGGACAAGGTGCCGGGACTCTATCATAAAGTCGATGCCTACCATCTGGTGGAGAACCTGGAGACATGCCTGGCCTGCGGTAAATGCGTGGGGAACTGCCCGGTGGCCAGCCTGACTCCTTCCTATAACCCGCGCCAGATAATCGCCGATGTCCTGAACGGTGAAGCCTCGCGCTGGCTGCAAAGCGAGGAGATATGGCGCTGTTTCTGGTGTGCCGGCTGCTACACCGTCTGCCCCAACGACATCCATTTTCCACTCTTGATGATGCAGCTCCGCTATATGGCGGCGGAGAACAATTATGGACTCAAATATATCATGCCCTTCAAGCGGTTCGGCCTGCGGGCCCGTGAAGACGGGTTAACATTTGCCCCTGGGGAGAAGGGACGGGAGAAGATAAAACGCTACCGCAGCAACCTGGGGGCTTCCCCCTGGCCGGAGATATCAGAGCGGGCCAGGAGGGAGTACCGGGAACTGTTCGACCTGACCGGGACTACCGCACACCTGGAAAAGATATCGGATGAGGATGAGAAATCAGTAGGACTGAGGTATGCGGAGGGGAGGATTACCGGTGAGTGAGAAGAGGGTGGTAGCCCCGAAAGAAATATTCCCCGCGGTGCCGGAGTCGATCTTCCTGTTCCGCAGCTGTACCGGCAGCATGGAGTATCCCGGCACCGAAAGCGCTATCAAGGAGATAATGAAGATACTGGGCATAGAGGTGGTCATGGACCCGGACCAGACCTGCTGCTCCGGCTACCTGCTGACATGTTCGGCCTACAAGCCGGAGCTGTCCCTGGCGGTGACCGCCCGCAACTTGGCCATCGTTGAAAAGAAGAACCTCGACACCTATATGTTTTGTAACGGCTGCTACGGCTATAACCGGGAATTGGCCCACATAATGCGTCATAATCCCGCCTACCGGCAGATGGCCAATGATCTCATCGGCCGGCAGGGATACCGTTATGAAGGCAGGACCGTCATCCGCCACGTCCAGGAGATCTGGTACCGCCTCAAGGACGAGATCGCCAGCCGCGTGGTGACACCGCTTACTGGATTGCGGGTAGGGGTCCATTACGGCTGCCACTATCTGGCGGCCCAGTACGGTATCCTGGACGACGGGGGCTACCCCACTTTTCACGAGGAAATCATAGCCGCCATCGGCGGTACGCCGGTCTTCTTCAAGGAACGCCAGCTGTGCTGCGGATATGCGGTGGGGCGCGGTTTCACTCATAAAGTGGAGACGGTCCAGCCGCATCTTTACAAGAAGTTCAAGAGTGCCCGGGAGGAAGGGGTGGAGATCATGACCACCGTGTGCCCGGGATGCAATACCGCCCTGGACCGGGAACAACCCAACCTGGCCCAACGCTATGGGGATGAGTTCAACATCCCGGTGATCGACCTGGCCCAACTGATCGGGCTGGCTCTGGGGGTGCCGCTCCTGAAATTAGGGTTTGAAGCCAATACCGTGCCTTTAACCGGGGTATTGAGAAAACTGGGGTTGGAAGGGGGAGAGTAGGATGATGCAGGAAAAGACCCAGACCGCTCTGGTGGTGGGGGGAGGACTGGCGGGCATGGAGGCCACTATCAGGATAGCCCGGGCCGGCTATCAGGTGGTGCTGGTGGAAAAACAGGCTGATCTGGGCGGGGTGACCGGACAGCTTTACAGCAGCTTTCCCCGCTGGGAGGATCCCCAACGGCTGCTGCAAAATAAATTGGAACAAATCGAGCGGTGCGACCGGATCCACATCCATACCTCTACCGAAGTCAGAGCGGTGGTGCAGGTAGACGGCGCCTTCGATGTGATCCTTAAGCGGCAGCCTGGGTCGGTTGAACGCCAACTGCGGGCTGATGCGGCGGTATTGGCTACCGGCTTCGAATTATTCGACGCTTCCATATACGGCGAGTACGGATATGGGATCTACCCCAACGTCATCGATTCCCTGGAGTTTGAAGCCCGGCTGAGACAGTGGGGCGAAGGCCGGACCGATGAGCCATTGCCTCAATCGGTCGCCTTTATCAAGTGCGTCGGTTCCCGCGACCGTTCCAAGGGTTACCCTTACTGTTCCAAGATCTGCTGCATGTATACCGCCAAGCAGGCCGGGCTGGTCAAGGACTTGCTCCCCCAAGCCCAGGCTTATGTTTTCTATATGGATTACCGCGCCGCCGGCAAGGATTATGAAGAATTCACCCGAGCGGTGATCGAGGACAGGCATGTGCGCTATGTGAGGGGACGGCCCTCCAAGGTCTTGCCTGAGAATGGCCGGCTTATCGTGCGGGCCGAGGATACCCTGATGGGGGTGCCGATCGAGGTGGAGGCGGACCTGATAGTACTGGCGGCGGCCGTCGTGCCCAGCCAGGGGACCAGGGATATGGCCGCCATGTTCGGCGTCCCTACCGACCAGTACGGTTTTATGGAAGGTGATCCTTTCAAACCTGGCCAATCAGGCGAGCGAGTGTTTTTCGCCGGGGCCTGCGGTTTTGCGGTCGAGACCCAGGGGGCCCAATACCAGGGAGCAGCAGCGGCCGCCGGGGTACTGGCCTTGTTCGCCCAGGACTGAGCGGGGAGGTATTGATATGAGTGATGATATCTATAGACCGCTGCGTCTGAACCGGACTACGGCCAGCCTACAGGAAGAGATAAATGCCGCCTGCCGGACCGATGTCGGGTTATGCCTGGAATGCGGCAAATGTACGGGGGGGTGCTCCAACGCCCATATCTTCGATTACACCCCCCGCAAGATAGTTCAGCTGGTCAAACTGGGAGCGGAAACAACCTTGCTCAATATGGATTCCTTGTGGACCTGTGTCTCCTGCCAGCTTTGTCTAGATCGTTGTCCATCCGGGATAAACATCCCCCGCATCATGGATTACCTGCGGGAGAAAGCCGTCCGCCAGGGACTCCCGGCCCGGCGTCCCAACGTGGAACTATTTCACCGTTTGATGCTCGATTCGATCCGGAAGACCGGTAGAGTAGCTGAAGCCCCGCTGATGACCAGATTCAACTGGGCCAGCCGGCAATATTTCAACAGCGTCGACCTGGCTCCCCGGATGCTTTTAAAGGGTAAACTCAAACCGTTTACCGTCAAGGTCAGGAAGATAGACGAGGTGCGGCGCCTTTATGCCCGGTCGGTCGCAGCCAAGGAGGATAGATCATGATAAGGACTGCCTATTACCCGGGCTGCTCCCTGCACTCGATGGCTCATGAATACGACCGCTCCACCCGCCTGGTGTGCCAACGCCTGGGGGTGGACCTGGCGGAGGTCCAGGACTGGAATTGCTGCGGGGCCACCGCCGCCCACAGCCTCGACCACCAGTTGGCCATCGGCCTGGGCAGCCGCAACCTGGCCATCGTCGATGCGATGGGATTCAAACAGGTCATCACTCCCTGTGCGGGCTGCTTCAGCCGCTTGAAGACCGCGTCGCGGGAGTTGCAGGAGAAATCCATGCAGGCAGATATGGAGGGCTTAACCGGGATGTCTCTGACCGGAGCTAGGCAGGTCCGGGTCGACCACCTCTTACCGATGATTATCAGAGAGATCGGACTGGAAGATATCGAGAAGATGGTGGTCAAGCCCCTGACCGGCCTCAAGCTGGCGGCTTATTACGGCTGCCTGCTGACCAGGCCCAGGGCCATAGCCCAGTTCGATGACCCCGAGCAGCCGGTGGCCCTCGATTATTTGCTGCGGACACTGGGAGCCGAAACGGTAACCTGGTCGCACAAAGCGGAGTGTTGCGGCGGTGGATTCGCTGCTTCCCAGACTGATATCGTGCTGGATCTGGGAGGTCAGGTGCTGGAAGCCGCCCGCCAGGCCGGGGCTCAGGCCCTGGTAGTAGCCTGCCCCATGTGCCAGACCAACCTGGACACCCGGCAGAAGGCCATCGAAAAGGAGAGGGGCACCCGCTACGATCTGCCCATTATATATTTCACCCAGCTGCTGGGTCTGGCCCTGGGATTTTCAGCCCGGGAGATGGCCCTGCACGACCTTTTCATCAGTCCCGAAAAACTATGGGGATAAGTAGTTTATTGGGGTATATTGGCAGGCGACAGCCATTAGAAAGCCTTGCGATCGTTGACGATGGCGGGCTTTTTTTCTTCACAGTCCCTTCACATTTCCTTCACCAATTTGGCGTAATCCGGTGGTAGATTAAAACCAGTCCAACTGGAAATTTGACTCATGAAGGAATCAATGAAAGGAAGTGCTTGCCCCTATGAAAAGAACAACGATCATCACCGTGGCATTGGTGGCCATAATAGCCTTCCTGGGCGGAGGTTGGTACAATAGCACCCATGCATCCAACCAGAACGCCTTGCAGGCCGCGGTCGGACAACAGGATACTACTGCTGCCGCCCGTCAGTTATCCCTTAACAGCTCATATAATATGGCCGATATCGTGGAACAGGTCGGACCAGCGGTAGTCTATATCGAAGCCACCAGCAATTCTGCGCTGCAGGATCCGCGTTTCCGTTTTTATGGCTTCAGTTTTCCCCAACAAACCCAGCAAGCCACCGGAACCGGATTCATTATCGAGGCCAACGGCTACATCCTGACCAACCAGCACGTGGTTGACGGAGCCAGCCAGGTCACGGTTAAAGTCCAGGGGCATGATTCTGGTTATCCGGCGACGGTAGTGGGGGAAGACCGCGATTTGGACCTGGCAGTTTTGAAAATCGAGGCTGACAACCTGCCTACCCTGACGTTGGGGGATTCCGACCTGATGCGGTCGGGCGACCCGGTGATAGCCATCGGCAACCCCCTGGGACTCGACCACACTGTAACCACCGGCGTGGTATCCGCCAAAGGTCGGCCCATAACGGTAGAAGACCGCGACTATACCAATCTTATCCAGACTGATGCCGCTATCAATTCAGGCAACAGCGGCGGGCCTTTGATCAACATGGCCGGTCAGGCGATCGCCATCAATACCGCCGTCAGCACCCAGGGGCAGGGGATAGGGTTCGCCATCCCCATCAACACCGCCAAGGAAAAGATGCAGGAACTGATCAATACCGGCAAGGTGACGCACCCCTTCCTGGGCGTCGGTATGACCGAGTTGACCAGTGATTTGCGTTCCCAGCTATCCATCGGTTCTGATGTGCAGGGGGTTGTGATCGCCAATGTGGAGAGCGGCAGTGCTGCCAGCAGCGCCGGGCTCAAGGTCCAGGATGTGCTGACCGCCATCGACGGGCAGGCCATGGCCAAACCGGCGGACATCCAGTCCTATATCCAGAAACAGGCAGTGGGGCAGAAGCTCCAGATAAACATTCTTCGCGGCGGACAAAACCTGACCTTGACTGCGACCCTGGGCGCCAAATCATGATCGGGATTGAGCGGGAGTTCCGGTCCGCAGCCAAGGTTTTAAAAACCGGCAGGACATGAAAACCAGGGCAAAATGGACATCGGATGCAAATGATATAATATAGTAATCAAGATGAACTGATCAATAAAGCGCTGTCAGGACCCAGCGGTGGGAATTGGGATGGATAGTGGCTGCGATGGGAGGATTGAAGCCTATGGCCAGGAATATATTGGTGGCTGATGACGAGGAGAGAATGAGGCGGTTGGTCAGCGATTTCCTGCGTAAAGCCGGCTTTAATACTTTTGAAGCGGCCGACGGCCGGCAAGCCCTGCAGGTATTCACCGACCAGCCCATCGACCTGGCGATCCTGGATGTGATGATGCCGGGATACGACGGGTGGACGGTGTGCCGGGAGATCCGCAAGACCTCCGCTGTACCCATCATCATGCTGACCGCCCGGGGGGAGGAATCCGATGAACTGTTCGGTTTCGACCTGGGGGCCGACGAATATATAGCCAAGCCTTTCAGCTTAAGGATATTACTGGCCCGGGTGCAGGCACTATTGAGACGCACCGACAACAAATCCCCCCAGACGCTGCGTACCCTGGGGAGCCTGAAGATAGATGAGATAGGACACTATATATATGTAGACGACCAGACCGTCGACCTGACCCCCAAGGAATTTGAACTGCTGGTCTACCTGGCCGACCATGCCGGCCGGGCCTTGACCCGGGAGCAAATCCTCAACGCGGTCTGGGATTACGATTACTACGGCGACATCCGTACCGTGGACGCCCATATCAAAAACATCCGCCTCAAGCTGGGGGTCAGGGGAGAGTATGTGCAGACGGTGCGCGGCGTCGGGTATCGATTCGAGGTGACATAATGAAGATGTCTCTCCGCACCCGCCTGTTTGCCGCCGTAAGCCTGCTGGTGGTGTTTTTCGTGGCCTTCTCCTGGATCATGAATTCAACCTACCTGGAAAAATATTATATATACCAGAATAAAAAACAGCTGATTGCTACCGCGGAGAGCATCGACGCCAGTTACCGGGGGGATGTCGAGGAACTGGCCCAGGAAATAACCCGGTTGGAGCAAGCCCCGCGGTTAAACCTGCTAATATTCGATTCTAATCTTAATCTAAAATATTATGCGCTGGGAGCAGAAGGCTGGAATATCTCGGGGAGCGGCCGGAGGGCAGGGCGCCGTCCCGAATCGCTGCTGCCCCTGGTGGTAAGATATCTGCCTTCCCTGCAGGCGGGGGACAAGGTCATAGCGGTAAGCCAGGATCAGAATGAACTGGAAGGTTTGGTCAGTGTAGTGTCGGTACTCAACAACGGGGATTACCTGTTGCTCAGTACCCCGCTGGTCTCCATCCAGGAAAGCGCAGCGGTGGCCAACCGGTTCTTCCTGTTCACTGGTTTGCTCACCATATTAATAGGTCTCCTGGCGGTATACTTTTTCGCCCGTAATTTTACCAAACCCATCCTGGAACTTAACCGGATCGCCCAGAAGATGGCCCAACTGGACTTCTCGGCCCGTTACCTCTCCCATGGCGAAGATGAACTGGGGGAACTGGGGAACAGCATCAATTCGCTGTCCGCCCAGTTGGACGAGTCCATCACTGAACTACAGGCGGCCAACCAGAAACTACGCGAGGATATCGAGCAGGAACGCCGCATCGATCAGATGCGCAAGCAATTCGTCTCCAACGTTTCCCACGAATTGAAGACCCCCATCGCCCTCATCCAGGGTTATGCGGAAGGGCTGAAGCTGGACGTGGCTGAAGACGAAGCCAGTAAAAATTATTACTGCGACGTCATCACCGACGAAGCTGATAAGATGAACCGGATGGTCAAAGAACTGTTGGAGCTATCCCAGATCGAAGCCGGGTATGTACCTTTGAAGACCAGTGTCTTTAACATCAAGGCGCTGCTGCAGGGGGCCCTGAAAAAATACGATCTCATATTAAAGGACAAGAGCGTAGAGGTGGAACTGCGGGCCGGGGAGTTTTGGGTGGAAGGCGATCAGGCCAGGATAGAGCAGGTGTTGGGCAATTATTTGAACAATGCCATCGATCATGTCGATGACCAAAAACAGATCCGGGTGGAGGCGGAAAGGGCTGATGGCAAGGTACGGATTTCCGTCTTCAACAGTGGTCCGCCCATCCCCGGGGAGGCGGTCGATAAAATTTTTACCAGTTTTTATAAGCTCGATGAAGCGCGGACCCGGGCCTTGGGAGGCACCGGGCTGGGGTTGTCCATCGTGCGGGCCATCATGGACCAGCACCGGCAGC
>JBEHWJ010000053.1:0-14360 GCA_040217755.1 Syntrophomonadaceae bacterium
GCTTTATATGGTGGGCGCGGAGGGTTTCGAACCCACGACTTCTACCGTGTGAAGGTAGCACTCTCCCGCTGAGTTACGCGCCCACTTTTATCAACCCATCAGATTATTAACACTATATAACACTTTTATTCGGCCGACAACTAGAACAAGGATTTGGTGACAATCGTCTGATTTCTCTTCGGTCCCACCGCTATCAGGGCTTGTTGGACCCCGGCCAGCTCCTCGATGGCACTGATATAGTCACGGGTTGCTGCGGGCAGGTCGCGGTATTCTGTAATACCACTGATATCCTGCTGCCACCCAGGCATCTCTATATACTCAGGAATACAGTCCTGCAGAATGTAATTGCTCTCCGGGAATTCCTTCAATAATTCACCCCGGTATCGATATCCAACACAGATCTTGACCACCGGCAAGGCATCCAGCACATCCAATTTGGTGATAGCCAAATCGGTCAGTCCGTTGATTCGGGCCGCGTAGCGCAGTATCACCACATCCAGCCATCCGCATCTCCGGGGGCGGCCGGTGGTGGTACCGAATTCGGCCCCCCGCTGGCGCAGGAATTCGCCGGTCTCATTCAGTTGCTCGGTGGGGAAGGGTCCTTCGCCAACCCGGGTTGTATAAGCCTTAGCAATGCCAATCACCCTTCCGATTTCGGTTGGCCCCACTCCTGCTCCCACGCAGGCTCCCCCCGCTGTGGGGTTGGATGAGGTTACATATGGATAGGTGCCATGATCTATATCGAGCAACGTACCCTGGGCTCCCTCGAAAAGAACCTTCTTGCCATCCTTCAGAGTCGTATGGACCAGCAGCGAGGTGTCGGTAACATATTGTCTAATCATATCTATTTGATTCATTAATTGTTCATTCATTTCGTCCAGATCAAAACCTGGTTCCCCGTAGAATTCCCGCAGAAGGCGGTTTTTCATCCCCACCTCAGCGGCAAAACGATCCAGGAAATAATCGGCCTGTAATAGATCGCTTATGCGGAAACCTACCCGGCTTATTTTATCGGCATATGTAGGTCCGATACCCCGCTTGGTGGTGCCTATCTGATGGGTGCGGTCCTCTATCTCATCCAATTTCTTATGGTAGGGCATGACCACTGATGCGCGGCTGCTGATCCTCAGGTTGTTGGTGCTTATGCCCCTCTGGTGCAAGCCGTTAATCTCTTCGATAAGCTTGCCGAGGTCTATCACTACTCCATTGCCGATGACACATATCTTTTCAGGGTGCAATATCCCTGATGGAATAAGGTGCAGCATAAACTTGTCATGGTCCAGTTCAACCGTATGACCAGCATTGCTGCCCCCCTGATACCGTACTATGCAATCGGCCTCATCGGCCAGATAATCAGTTATCTTACCTTTACCCTCATCGCCCCACTGTGCGCCTACAAGTACTACAGCTGGCATTCGCTCACCCCCGGTTTATTGACTAAATTATCCTTGACTCTGGTCCTAATTGTGGTTCTAATCCCCAACCAATTAATACTAGCAGATGGATAAACGTGGTGTCAACGGCTGATGCCGTACCATCGGCACTGCACTGCCGGTGGGCTAGCTTTCGAAACCTGTAAAGACAAGCGGATAAGCTTCATGGATATGCTCTATGGGGATGATCTCAATCCCCTTCACCCCTACCGGGATATCCGATTGGTTGGCAGACGGTATCAACACCTTCCTGATACCAGCCTTCTGGGCACCGATTATCTTTTGATAGATGCCTCCCACTGGCTTTATCCGTCCCTGTATTGATATCTCCCCGCTGATAGCGATATCTTGTCGCACCGGCCGGTTGAAGATCGCACTGGTAATAGCCAGAAAGATGGCCGCCCCAGCGGAAGGCCCGTCTACCTTCCCGCCGCCGATGATGTTAATGTGTAAATCGTATTCACCCAGGTTATGCCCGTTCTCTTTGCGGAAAACGGCGGCGGCATTGGCCACCGAGTCTTTGGTCATCGATCCGGCGGTATCATTGAAGCGGATCTGACCTTGCTCCCCTGCCGCCGGAAAGGCGATGGCCTCCAACTCTATCAGCGAACCCAAATAGCCCGACAGCCCAATCCCATAGATTCGTCCTACCTCCGGTTCACCGGAGGCTCGATTTTTGATAGCAGGAGAGAGCCGACTGTTCTGAATGGCTTCATAAACGTGGTCAGCCTCTACTTGTAGCGGGACTCCTTCCCCCTGGTTCAAGGTCAGGCCATGGGCGTCCAGAAGTATTTTGTTGGCAGCACGTCCGTCATGGCAGTATTGGCTGATTATCTGGCCTACTCCAGGGGCTATGTCTATTGCCATTTTACGGGCTGAATTGTTTACTATCTCTTCGATATGGACGGGAGTCAGGGGTTCAAAGTATACCTCCATGCAACGTGACCGGAAAGCTGGGCTTATTTCTTCCGCATCGCGGGTGGTGGCGCCGATGAGCAGGAAATCTGCCGGCACCCCTTCCGTAAAAATCTTCTTTATATACTGCGGTACCCGTTCGTCGGAAGGATCAAAATAGGAGGATTCAAAAAATACCCTTTTGTCCTCCATTACCTTAAGCAGTTTATTCTGCAGGTAACTATCCATCTCACCGATCTCATCAATAAATAATATGCCTCCATGGGCACTGGATACCAGTCCCAGTTTGGGTTCGGGGATGCCTTCCTCCGCCAACTCCCGCCGTGCTCCCTGATAGATCGGGTCATGCACTGAGCCCAGCAAGGGATTGGTTGATTCGCGCGGATCCCACCGCAACGTAGTCCCATCCACCTCTACAAACGGAGCATCTTCACGGAAGACGCTGCCGACACTGGTTTTGGCAATATCCAAAGCCAGCCGGGCGCAGGTGGTTTTACCGACCCCGGGCGGGCCATACAGGATAATGTGCTGTGGAAAGGGGGTACTGAGCTTGGCAATCAAGGCCCGCAATGCTTTATCCTGCCCGATCACTTCTTCGATCCGTCCTGGCCGCAGCCGCTCAAAAGCTGAAGTCTGCAGTCCACCCCGCTCCATCTTTTCCAACTGTCCCAGTTTCTTCAGCGTCTGGGCGTTCTCGTGGGTACTGCTCTGCTCTTTGACCACCTCCAGCTTGATATCCTGCAGATAATCGTTGTACTTGGCCTCCATCTTCTCCAGTACCCGTTGCTGCAACCGGTCCTCTGCTGCCCGACGGGCATAACGGTCCGCCGCCATGTCCTCAAGACGATCCAGAACCGTCATCAAGTCGGTTTCCGGCCCCAGGTCGGTCAGCGTCGGGTTCTCTTCCAAGAGTTTCTGCAGGGCCAGCACCCGGTCCCGGATATCCTCGGCCTGGATGAGGTCGATAGCATCGAGTTTACTGGCCCTCAGGATAAATCCGCGGGTCCCATACAGGGATTCAAGTTGCTTAAAGAGGGTGTCAATCCGTTCCTCTATGCCTATTTTGGAACTTGACCTTGAATCTTTCCGCTTCGTGTGCTTCATCCAATACAACACTGAGGTATCCCCCCTGATCACTCAGGCGCCACTACCAGCTTTATCTCTGCTTGCACAGATGGATATATCTTTATCTTGATGGTGTAATTGCCCAGATGCTTGATGGGCTCCCCGGTCTCGATCTTTTTCTTGTCAATGGCTACGCCGAAATTCTCCTGCATAACTTCGGCGATTTCCTTGGCGGTCACGGCACCGAACAAGCGGTCTCCAGAGCCGGTCTTGACCTTTATTTGAACCCGTTGGCCATGTATTTTATTTTTCAGAACTTCGGCCTGTTCTTTCTCGGTATTCTTCTTTTTCTCAGCCTTGACGCTCTTTTCCTCGATCTCCTTAAGGCGAGTCTTGGTGGCCTCTTCGGCTAATCCCTGGGGTATCAGATAATTGCGCCCGTATCCATCCGATACCTCCAGCACCTGACCTTTGGTGCCCAGTTTCTTGACATCCTGGATCAGAATAACCTTCATGCCTTATCCCTCCTTTTTAGGTTCCAGTCCCCGGTAATCCAATAATGAATCAAAAAGACCCAAAAGGCCAAGAAAAAATATCGTCGGCAGGGTGAACAATAGTAAATTCAAAATAATGATAGCCGACCACCACCGGCGAGCCCGGCTTGACATCCGCCTCCACAGGTAGACCATGGTGGCAGTCCCAAAATAGATCGCTACGGGAACAGAAGTCACTACCAGGTTGGAGCCGACATAATACCAGACGTTGGCTCCTTCCCAGCCCCAAAGCATCAGGATCAATCCAGCTATAACCACCCAGGCTACCGTCCAGGGCATGATTTCTTCAGCGAAGGGTTTGCGAGGCGGGATGGGCAATCCCCGGGTGCGGCCATAATAGGCCCCTAACCGCAGGGTCACAAACACCGCCAGCATGGCCTGGATGTAATACCAAGCGGGCAAATGGCGAAAGAACCATATGTATACGGCGGTGACCTGGCTTTTCAATTGATCCAGACTCATCCCCTGCTGCTCGTAAAACCGAAGCATCCCACTATTATCAAGCATCTCCAGGTTCGCATCCACCTGGGCCTCGATCTCCTGGGGGGTAACCGATATGTATTTGCCTTGGTTGGCGAAATAGGCTGTCCCCAGAAATAAGCTGACCAGCAGCAACACGGACAGCATCCCCCGCGCCTGCACTTCATAATAGCCTTTTTGGCTACCCAATTGAAGGGCCATAATTAAGGATGGCAAGCCAAAAATAAGTAAAAAAAATAAAACCCTGTCCCCGGCTATTCCGAACAACAGCAGCACATTGAGGGCAAATATGATAAGCAGCTGCCTACGCCCGGTCCAAAATATCCCCAGCAACAGCGTTACGCCCCAGACCAAACCGCTGACCACCGCCAGAGGTGGCGAAATGCTCATCACCAGGCAGGCGGCTAAAGAGATAAGCAAAATCTTGGCAAAACCGGTCAACCTGTCACCTCTTCTTTTGATCTTTACCCCTGCTTTCAATATAGCATTGCAATTGAGCAAGATCCCCATGGATATGGTCCACCTCGTCAAGGTCGCTGATGCTGGTATTAAGCTGGTGTTTTATCCTCATGTCGAGCACCTGGTAGTTGATCCCGACCCTGCGCCCCAAGATGTAGGCGTTGATTATCAAGGCGGCTAGGGCATCTATGGTGGCGTCGTTGCCGGCCTTAAACAGTGATTTGAATAAAACACCCACATTCTCAGCCAAATCCGCCTTCAACCATTCCAATACCCTGGCATCGGCGGGGTAGCCCGCTTCTCTTGTCAAATTAGACACCTCCGTCAACTCTCTTCGGCACCAGCCTACCTTTTTCCTGCCTGGAGGGTCGACGGCCTGGTTAAATCAACTTCTGCCCTCAACGTTCTTATTTCATCACTTCCTATGTCCGGGTTGGGCATCATATCCCCGGCCGTCCCTGGCGGTAAAAAAAGCCCGCTGTATACAGCGGGCTTCCTGGTCTTATACGATTCGGTACCTTTATTCGGATGTATAGGGCAACAGAGCCATAATCCGGGCCCGTTTGATGGCCACGGTCAATTGGCGCTGGTGCAGGGCGCAGTTGCCGGTTATGCGGCGGGGAAGGATCTTGCCCCGCTCGGTTATATACCGGCGCAGCTTAGCTAATTCTTTATAATCTATCCCCTCAACCTTGTCGGCACAGAACGTACACGGGCGCCTTTTTTTACGTTTATCCCGCTTCATCAAGCTATTGTCCTCCTTTATTAGAACGGTATATCATCCTCGTCATCCCGGCGCACAATATCGATATCTTCCAACCTCACTTCGCGCCCCAGATCTTCCCAGGGATCAGGCTCGCGCTTGGCAAAGGAACTGCTGGGCGCTAATCCGGCGGGTGCTTTATCCAGAAAACGGACGTCATCGGCAACCACCTCGGTGGCTTTACGCTTCTGCCCATCTTTGCCCTCGTAGGTCCTCACCTGCAAACGGCCTTCCACTGCTGCCAATCGGCCTTTTCCCAGGTGGTTGGCGCATATTTCGGCCAACTGCCGCCAGGCGACGATATCAATAAAGTCGGTTTCATCCCGGTTGAACTTTCGGTCCACAGCCAGAGAAAAAGTGGTCACTGCTGTTCCGTTGGTGGTGTACTTCAGTTCGGGATCGCGCGTCAGGCGTCCTATCAAAATAATTCTGTTTAGCATGGTCCTCTCCTCTCTGACCGTTTACCCGCTATTTTTCGTCTTTGCGAACGATGATATGGCGCATCAGACTATCGGATATCTTTATGACCCTGTCCAATTCCTGGACAGTCTCGGGCTGACCCTTGAAATGCCACAAACAATAGATACCCTCTGCATAGTCTTCGATTCTGTACGCCATGCGCTTCCTACCCCATCCCCCGACCTCTTCGGTAAACTCGCCGCCAAAATCATCGATAATCTTGTGCAGTCTGTCCTTGATTTCCGTTGTCTCTTCTTCGGCCAGGTCCGGTTTGATGATAAACATCATCTCGTATTCACGCATCTTCACACCTCCTCCCTATGGACTAAGCCCGCCATACGAGCAATGGCCCCGAACTCTTGTTCGGGGCAGGGACTTACACTATATTATACCAGTTGTCTGCCAATGGTTGCAACCGCAGAGATTGATTTTAGGTATCTTTACCCGGCGCCTCAGTCACCACCCTCAACATCTTGCGTTCGAACTCACTGCGGGCCAGCATTACCAAGCGGCCACAACCGGTGCATTTTATCTTGATATCAGCGCCCATCCGCACCACTTCCCAAGTAAAACTCCCGCAGGGATGCTGTTTTTTCATTTTCACCACGTCTCCCAGCTGGAAGACCTTCCTGTCCATTACCATCACTCCACGCCCGTCTGCCCCATAGAACTCCACTCATCGTTTAATTTTGATCGACTTGAATCCCTTCGCTGTCACCCGGCCTATCTCGCAACACAGTTCTCCCAGTTCCTGCATGGCCCCGATAAACCGGTCGGCCCGCTCCCCGCTCAGGGCCACCAGTAATCCCCCGGAGGTTTCCGGCGCAAACAGGAGGTCCCGCTTGGAAACGTCTATCTCCTCTATATATTCCACCTTATCCGCCAGGTAATCCCGATTATTGTACGCCCCGGCCGGAATCAATCCCATACTGGCATACTCCAGCGTCCCTTGCATAAACAGCAGCCGTTCGACGTACAACTCGACCTCCACATCGCTGGCCGCTGCCATCTCGTACAGATGCCCTATTAAACCGAACCCGGTTATGTCCGTGGCCCCGAGGGCACCCACCGCCTGCGCAGTTTCAGAGGCAACCCGGTTCAAAGTCGTCATCCAGGTCACCGCTTCCTCGATCGCCGCCGCCGAGGCCATTCCTGCTTTGATGGCCGTGGTGATTATCCCGTTTCCCAAAGGCTTGGTTAAAAATAGACGGTCCCCGGGGCGGGCGCCGCTATTGCACATTACCCGGTCAGGATGGACCAGCCCGCAAACACTCAGCCCATACTTGGGCTCGTTGTCGTCCACGGTATGGCCCCCCACGATCAAGGCACCCGCTTCGACTACCTTATCCAGACCACCCTCCAATATCCTTCGTAAAACCGATAGATCTTGGCACTGCGGGTAACAGACCACATTCATGGCCAGCAAGGGGCGGCCTCCCATGGCGTAGATGTCGTTGAGCGCATTGACCGCTGCTATTTTCCCAAATACAAACGGGTCATCCACCATGGGGGTAAAAAAATCCAGGGTCTGAATTAAAGCCAGATCATCGGTTATGCGATAAACCCCGGCATCGTCCCGGCTCTCGATTCCGACCAGTAAATTGGGGGTTCGGGGCCAATTTAACCCCTCCAACACTTTCTCCAAGGTCCCCGGACCTATTTTTGCTGCTCAGCCAGACGCTCGGACCATTTCCGTAAGTCGGAGGTTGTCTTCTGCCACGCCGTTTCACCTCGTTTTTCCACCGTCTGGACTTGACTGCTGCCCTTGAGGCTGAACCTTTGCATGAATACCTTATAGGCTTGGTAAGCCATATACACGTCAACCTTGCTGGTTACCTCAAAGGGGGAATGCATTCCCAACAATGCCACGCCGCAGTCCACTACCTCCATCCCGTAATGGGCTATATACTGGGCCACTGTACCACCGCCCCCGATATCAACTTTGCCCAGTTCCCCTACCTGCCAGACCACCCCGGCCCCATCGAACAGACTGCGAATCCAGGCGATGTATTCTGGATTGGCGTCATTGGACCCTGATTTCCCCCGTGATCCTGTGTATTTGGTAATGACTACCCCCTGCCCCATGAATGAATTATTCATCTTCTCGAACACTTCCGGGTAGTTGGGGTCGATGGCGGCATTGACATCGGCGGACAAGGCATGGGAGACAGACAATGCCTGGCGCAAGCTGAAATAATCGTTCTTGCCGGCCTTATGCATTAATTCAGCGACGATGTTCTCTATCAACAAGGATTGCAGCCCGGTATTGCCGGCACTACCGATCTCTTCTTTATCGACAAAGAGGCATAAAGCGGTGCGGGTTGGTTGTTCTACCTCCAGCGCCGCCCGTAATGATGTGTAAGCACACACCCGGTCGTCCTGCCCATAAGCCCCTATCATGCTCCGGTCCAGCCCCACCTCTCGGGCCGGGAAAGCCGGTACCAACTGCAACTCGGCGCTGGTCAAATCGTCCTCCACGATATCAAACCGGTCCTGCAGCACGTTCAAAACGAAGGCCTTAATGGGGTCGTCTTCCCTCTGCAGCAAGGGACGGCTTCCGACAAGGGCATTAAGACTCTCGGCATTGACCGCCTCGGACATTTTCTTTTCCATCTGGTCCTTCGCCAGGTGGGGGAGCAGGTCGGCGATGGTCAGTACCGGATCGTCGGCCTTTTCGCCTACGGTTATGTTCTTGACCGTACCATCCTTTTTAACCACCACTCCGTGCAGGGCCAGCGGTATTGCCGGCCACTGGTATTTCTTGATACCGCCATAATAATGGGTCTTCAACAAAGCCATGCCATCGGCTTCGTAAACCGGGCGTGCTTTTAGGTCGAGACGGGGGGTATCTATATGGGAGACTACAATATTGAAGCCTTCTTCCAATGGCTGGGTACCGATTATGGCCAGAGCCGCCACCTTGCCTTTACTGGTTATCAATAGTTTATCTCCCGCTTTGGGAACATCAATTTTCTCCAGAGTCTTGAATCCCGCTGCCAGAGCCATACGGCCGATTTGCTCGGCGGCTTCCCTCTCTGTCTTGGCTGAGGTTAGAAAATCCAAGTACCCGGCGCTGAAATCATAGGCCGCTTGGATTTTGTCCTCGGTCATCTTGGACCAACAGCTCCTATCCTTTTTCCTGCCCTCGTCCGGCATGTTCTATAATCCCCTTTCCTTTCGTATTTCCACTTAATTTCCCATAGTAGGCGCGGCTCTATACTACCGTGCTTATCAACGACCATAAGAATCTCCAGCTCCGCATCAGATACGGAACCAGAACCGAATCTCCCATCCAGACCTGAAGCTGCCCCGCGTTTCTCAGGCCTATTTGGGCGGCTAAACCAATCGGCTTTTCCAGGATGCTTATTAGCGCAGCCAGGACTACAAAATTTTGTGCGCCAACCAGAGCCATGCCGCCCAACCGGTTGGCATGCCCACCCATGCCATGTCCTACAAGCCTGGTGATAACAAAAATCATTCTCAGCAGAAGACTGCTTACCATATATAGTAGCAGAAAACCTATTACGGACACGACAAGATATGTAAACTCTGTTATTTGCCCGTGTAGCACGACCAGGATGTTATCCAGCGGCAGGGCTTGGATAATCGGATCCAGATCAGTCCGATCGGCAGGGAGACCCATACCCCGCTCTACCCTGCCGGTCAAACAGGTGATCAAACCGTACTGTTCCTCCAGATAATCAATCGCCCGGTTCCGATACAGGTAGGCAACCGCCAGGCTAACCACAGTTGTGACTATTCCCCCAGCCGCTGCTGCCAAACCTTGGACATTGCCGCTCACCAGGCTTAATGCTAAAATAATGACGATTAAATAGTCCAGTACATTCAATCCCAATCTCTGTTGCCCTCCTATGTAACGTTAAGCACCTTTCCAATAGATATATTTTACTTCTATATTACCGACCGAGGTTGGTGAACTTCCGATACATAAGAATCGACCCAATACTTCATCATCAATGCAGGCCATATTGTCCCTGGAGTCGGTCTGGTACTGCTGAGTAAACGGGTCTATACATGCAGTACCCGTATAATGCCGGCCGGCGGATGATAAAATAGGCTATATATGGTAACATAATAGGTATATTTTCAGGAAAGCGGGGAAGGTAAAATGAAGGTTAAAGACAGAATGACACCCAATCCTTACACCATAACGCCTGATGCAGGCGTCGGCGACGCCTGGTTGTTTCTTATAGAGCATGGTTTGAACCGGTTGCCGGTTATGGACCGTGGCAAGTTGGTCGGAATCCTGACCAAGAAGGACTTTGGTTCCCGTCCCGATCTTAACTTCCGGGGCACTTCAATTGCCACCCGCTACTTCTCCACTGAGGAAACTATGGCCTTGAACAAGGTCAAGGTGCGGGATATCCTTCCCCTGAACCAGGCCTTGGTGACCATAGGTCCGGATGCTTACATCGAACAGGCCGCCAAGCTGCTGCAGGATAATAGAATAAGCGGCCTGCCGGTAGTCGATGACGATGGCAGACTTATCGGTATTATAACCCAGACCGACATCTCACAGGCCTTTATGGAAATCCTGGCCATTAATCTCAAAGGGGTCCGTTTGAATATGCGGATCAAGAATACCCCGGAAACACTGATCAAAATAGGTGAGGTCTTGAAAAAGCATGGGGTTGACTTCCACAACCTGGTGACCCTGGAGTCCAAGAATGACGACCCGCTCCTGATCCTGCGCCTGAACACCAATGATTCCAAAGCTATCATTAATGATTTTAAGGCCGCCGGCTTCAAAGTAGAGGCGGTTATGATCAAACAATAGTATAAGGTTATTAAAGGGAAGGTGAAACGTAATGGATGAGAAGAAAGAACAGCCCCAGGTTACCATGATCGATCCATATAAGTTGTGGAAGAAGCTCTATTTCAGCAACGAACAGGTATGGACTGCTGCATTTCGTGATTTCATAAATACTGACCTTTTCGCCAACAGTATCGACCTTATCCTTAACACCTACCTGCAGTATTTGCGGTTCAACAACGACGTGGTGGAGCGGATCACGGAAGAGTCCCCTTTGGCCTCCAAACGCGATGTGGCCCGGGTAGCTGAGCTGGTGGTGTCGCTCGAGAATAAAGTGGACGGCATCGAGTTGGACGTTGAGGAGAAACTCGATGCCCTGGATGCCAATGTCTGCAGTGTCAGGGACAATCCCTCCCCGGATGATCTGCCCGGGCGCATTGCGGCACTCGAGGCTCTTATGAAAGACGTGAATACCAACCTGATCGCTTTGAATAAACAAATGCAGACCTTGGCCAAAACGGGCCGGGCTGCTGCCAAAAAAGAGACTCCACCCAAATCGGTGAACAAGAAAGCGGACTAACGATGTACGGAGGTGAATAAAAAATGGCGGACGACATATTTATTAGGAAAGATTCGGCTGTCCAGATTGGGGAGGCCCTGGCCAAGACCGGCCAGGACTGGTGGGAGGCCACTGCACGCTGGTGGGAGGTTCTCGCTTATGATCATAAACCCTCCACCGGTGTATCGCCAAAGGAAATTTTATGGCGTAAAAACAAATCCAAATTATATCATTACCAACCTACCTCGGACCGTCTTTACCGTACCCCGGTGCTAATGATCTATGCGTTAATCAATAAAGCGTATGTATTGGACTTGACTCCGGGCTCCAGCCTGGTCGAATACCTGGTCAAGGAGGGCTATGATGTTTACTTGTTGGACTGGGGAGAGTTCCAATGGGAGGATCGGGAACTCACCTATGCCGATTTTGTGTATGATTACATCGCCCCGGCAGCCCGGCGGGTGGCTCGCCACGCGGGTTCCACTGATATCAGCATAATCGGCTACTGCATGGGCGGGACCATGTCCACCCTCTATGCTGCCCTCTTCAACAAGCCGGTACTGCGCAACCTGATATACCTCGCTGCTCCAATCGATTTTGCCAATGCCGGCGCTTATGATGTTTGGCTGCGGGCTCCCGGCTACGACCCGGACCGTATAGTCGACGCCATGGAACTGATCCCGACCGGATTTATGGATTGGGGCACCCGGATGTTGAATCCGGTGGCCAATTACCTGGGCACTTACACCCGCCTATGGAAAACTATCGAAGAAAAACAGGATGAACATTTTTGGAAGGTACTCAATAAATGGGCTACCGACAATATCAATTTTCCCGGCGCCGCCTACCGGGAATGGCTTAGGGATTTTTACCAGCACAACAAGCTGATCAAGAACCAGATAACCTTACGGGGTCGCCGGGTACAACTGCAGAGAATCAAGGCCAATCTGCTGGCTTTGGTGGGGACCCGGGACCATATCGCCCTGCCCCATCAAACCGCAGCTGCCCTTACCTACCTGGGAGGCAATGACAAAACCTACTTAGAGTACCCGGTAGGTCACGGGGGCTTGGTAATCGGCACTATGGCTCACGATCAGGTGTTCCCCGACATAGCTGGCTGGTTGGCAGACCGCTCCGATCTTATGGAGACAGATTAACCTTGCCCCGGGATGGTGTCGTATGGACCAAATCGATACCCAATATCTGGTACAATATATCCGTCAATTTGGGCTCTGGGCTCCGGTCATTGCGTTCGTCCTGTTTACCCTCCAGGCCATGTTCCCGGTGGTGCCATACCTGATTATAGCCGCAGTCGCAGGGATACTGTTCGGGTTTAAGATGGGTGCTTTTCTGGCTTGGGCGGGGGCCTTGACCGGTGCCTGCCTCACCTACTGGCTTATAAGGAAGCTTGGCTATAAGAGCTTCCTAAAATGGTTCTATCACAGCCGCGGTTATGATTTGCGCCGTCTCAATCCTTCCATTGCCTTCTGGACTCTGGTGATAGCGAGGATAGTCCCGGTGGTTCCCACCCCGATGATAAACGCCGGGGCAGCCTTGGGGGGTGTATCATTTTCGACTTTCCTGTGCTCATCGGCAATCGGGAAGATTCCTACCGCGGTCTTGTACACCGGGCTAGGCTTGGCCGTATTCAATGCCCGCGATATAAAATCTGTCCTTGCTATACTGGTTCTGGCATTGATCATCCTGGCATTCGGTTGGCATCTGGCTCGCAAATATTATAACGCCACCATATCATAGATGCGGTCGAAGACTTTGTTGAAAATACTGCCCCGGTGAGCCACAGAAACGAGGCAATTAATACCCTTAGCATCCCCCAAGAGTATATCCGCTCACAATGGTTTGTAGGGGCCTATACGGAGAAACCGCTCCTCCTCCGCGTCTTTCCTGGCTTTTCCGGCCTATCGCTTTGCCGATATCTTGGGCTATTATTTTGCGGTCATCATATTTTCTTCCAACCGACTCATAAATAAAATATAGGTTCCCGATGCGGGAACCTATATTGGGTTCTAACTATATTTGATATTCCTTTTCCTTTGCAGTTACTTAATTACCCGTTAATAAAAATAGTGACCGGGATAACCGGGCAGCCGCAATCAACTGACCTCAATACGGCCAGAACATATATTCCAATTATCATAAACGACGGTTACAAAATCTATCCCGCCAAAAACCGCAGGGAATATACCTCAAAGCAAGCCCTTGATCAAGAAACTCTTCAGGTCCGATTCTGGTTTCTCAATTATATCGGTATCATTGAATAACGCCTTCAATACAGCGATTCTTTGGTTATTGTCGCCGTTCTTGAAGCCCAGGATGCAATATGGTCCCTGGTTGCGGGAATTCTTCACGGTTACCAGGTCCCCTTTATAAAATTGTCTATCGGGAACTATTTTCAACACCTTTATCACTCCCTGAAGAATTACCAAAATAATCTACTGTAATATATGCGGCAATGATACTGTTTGTTATATTTCTGATTGGTTTGCCCTCCCACTCTCCATTTTTCCCGCGCCATGCGTCCATTTACAGCGTCAATTTTCCCTTTTATTTTAACCGTTGGCAGGCAGCAAATAGAATCTTTACTACATTCTTCTTATTACCTTCTGCGTCCGGTAAGGGGTGCCTCGGGCTTCAGTCTGGGAAAATATTCTGCGCAAGATCGGCATGAAATGCCGAAGGCTGACAATGAAGTCGTTCAAAAGACTGATGGGTATTTACAGGGGTCAAAATGGGGGTCAAACGAAAATCAGCAACAAAAAAGCTGAAACCAAATGTTTCAGCTAAAGCGATTCAAACCGCCTGTATTACTGGCGGAGGCGTGTGCGAATCGAACACACCCACCGTGGGATCGCCACGGCGCAAACTGGATTTGAAGTCC
>JBEHWJ010000054.1:0-14314 GCA_040217755.1 Syntrophomonadaceae bacterium
AATCAACAATTTCCCTTGTTTTTTCCCACTCTGGTCAGATAGCCTTTGCGGAACAGCTTTTCTACATGCCTTTGCACCAGTTCTTCGATATTGATCCCGAACTGGTCCTCCATCACAAACATCATGGTAACTGCCGTTTGGGCGACATCCAGCAATTCCTTGGCTATCTCTTCGACTACGGCGGTCTCGTCCAGTTTGACCACCTCGCCGCTTAAGCCCCGGTATTTACCTATGCATTGAGCCAGTTCACCGGCTTCCTCCATCAATTTTAGGGCGGTTGATTCAAGGGTGGGATTGAGTTGATTCAAGCGAGGCAAAGATAATATTTTGGTATCCAATCTCTCTAACTCCCCGATGAGGGTATTTCGATCAATTCTATTCCTGCCTCCCGCATAAACTGCAGGGCCAGGTCGTCATCGAAATTCCCTCTATGTACTACCCGGGTCACTCCGGCATTGATGAGCATCCGAGCACATATTATGCACGGTTGATTGGTGCAGTACAACACTGTATCCTGGGTCGATACCCCATAATAAGCAGCATTGATGATGGCGTTCTGTTCGGCATGCACGCCGCGGCATAACTCGTATCTATGCCCGGAAGGGATTCCCATCTGCTCACGCATGCACCCCATGTCCAAACAGTGCCCCAACCCTCTGGGGGCGCCATTGTATCCGGTAGCGATAATGCGGTCCTTTCTTACCAGGACAGCACCCACATGGCGGCGCAGGCAGGTTGAGCGGCTGGCCACCATATCGGCCAGTTCAAGAAAGTATTCATCCCAGGATGGTCTCGTATAATGTATATCGATCGTTGCCATGATATGCATATATTCCTAATAGAGGGGATACTTTTCGCAAAGACGATCAACTATTGCTCTAGCCTGAGCTATCTGTTCTTCCGATTGGGGATTATCCACAGCCAGGGCGATCGCCCGGGCGATTTCAACCATGTCCTCGCTGTCCAGGCCGCGGGTGGTAACTGCCGGGGTTCCGATCCGGATCCCACTGGTGATAGTAGGTTTCTCGGGGTCGAAAGGAATGCCGTTTTTGTTGACGGTAATATTAATGGATTCCAGGATAGCTTCAGCCTCTTTTCCATTCAACCCCTTGGGCCGAACATCGACCAGCATCAAGTGGTTATCGGTACCTCCGGAAACCAGCCGCAGTCCATTCTGTACCAGGCCAGCGGCCAGCACGCGGGCATTTTCCACTATGTGCTGCTGATATAGTTTAAATTCGGGCTTCAGAGCTTCCTGGAAACAGACTGCCTTAGCAGCAATTATATGCATCAACGGGCCTCCCTGTATGCCCGGGAAAACAGCCTTGTCAATCTTGGCCGCCCACTGTTGCGGGCACAATATCAAACCACCCCGTGGCCCCCGCAGGGTCTTATGGGTGGTGGTAGTCACAAAGTGGGCATAGGGAATCGGGCTGGGGTGAATCCCGCCCACTACCAGTCCCGCAATATGAGCCATATCCACCATCAGCAAAGCCCCAATCTCATCGGCTATCTCCCTAAACCTTTTAAAGTCGATAATCCGGGGATAGGCACTGGCCCCGGCTACGATTAGTTTTGGTTGAGTCTGCCGGGCGACCTTAAGGAGTTGGTCATAATCAATTGTTTCTGTCTGAGAATCTACTCCATATTCGAAGAAATTGAAGTATTTACCGGAGAGGTTTACCTTGCTGCCGTGGGTAAGATGACCGCCGTGGCTGAGATTCATACCCAGGACAACATCCCCCGGCTGCAGTGCGGCGAAATAGACGGCCGTATTGGCCTGCGCCCCTGAATGGGGCTGAACATTCGCATGTTCGGCCCCGAAGAGAGCTTTGGCCCTTTCTATGGCCAGCGATTCCGCGATATCTACGTATTCACAACCTCCGTAATATCTTTTGCCAGGGTAGCCCTCTGCGTATTTGTTGGTCAATACCGATCCCTGGGCAGCCATTACGGCCCGAGAAACAAAATTTTCAGAAGCGATCAGCTCTAACTTGCGGCTTTGCCGTTTTTCCTCGTTAGCAATAACATCAGCTATTTCGGGATCCACCGGCCTCACATATTTTTCTATATAATCCAAATTTCGAGCCCTTCCCTCCATTTTATTTTCTAACGCCGTTATTTTTTCTACTCTCCGTTGGTGTCTTCCTGCGGTAAATTCAGTTTTCAAGAAAGTTTTTACGATTTCTTCGGCTAATCCGATTCCGGTAATCCGAGCCCCAATTGCGACGATATTGGCATCATTGTGCTCCCTGGCCATTCGGGCCCCAAAAGATTCATGGCAGAGAGCCGCACGTATACCCCTGATCTTATTGGCAGCCATGGAAATCCCTATCCCGGTCCCGCAAACCAATATTCCCGGTATTCGTTTGCTGAGCACCTCCCCGGCGACTTTTTCGGCAATATCCGGATAATCCACCGAATCCACGGAGTAGGTGCCACAATCCAGCAACGTATACCCTTCCAACGTCAGACAGGCAATCAGGTCCCTTTTGAGCTGCACGCCGGCATGATCACTGCCAATTGCTACCTCCAAGAAGATTCACCTCATTTTAGATTCTATTATTTTATTGAACAACTCGTCCACCAGAATCTTAAGCTGGGTCCGGCAAGCCCGATAAGCATTCAACCCCAGTCCATATGGATCCGATACCTCCCCGGACTGGCCGCCGGTAAACTCATTAATAGTAAATGTGCAGTCAGCCTTTGCCGGGCATTCTTGTCGGACGTAATCCCGTTGATTTTCAGTCATGGTCAGAATCAGATCGACTTCTCCGGCCAGGCTTCGTTTCAACTGTACCGAGCCATGCGAGGTCAGGTCAATGCCCTCTTCACCCATTACCCTGACAGCATCCCGGGAGGCAGGATGTCCGTCTTCTGTAAATAGTCCTGCCGATAATACCCGGTAGCCCTCTCCGGTCCATCCTGCCTCATGTTGCAGCCGCCGCTGCAACAAGGCTTGGGCCATAGGACTCCGGCAGGTATTACCGGAGCATACAAACAGTATCGTAGTCAGCTGGGACTCCTCCTCATATCTGTAAGCCCGAATATTTATCCGCAAGAACCTTAAAGTTGGTTGACAACCCCAATAGGTTCCAGCTGATTATGTTTCTATTGTCAACTATTTGACCGCCCGACGCAAACGGTCCATCCAGGCCTCACCCACCTGGCCGGGATCGAACGGAGCCAACAGCAGCATCTCTATCCCGGCTGCTTCAGCCTCTCGAATAATTGAATACAAGCCGCTACCAGTCCCGGACACGTCCAGGGTAAATACACGCCTGGCATGGCCCTCCCCGTATCCGCCTTCTGAGTTCAGGTATACTATCCCGACCACCTTGCCCTGGGCCTCGGCTAATCGTCTTTCGAAATCAGCCCTGCTTTCGCTTAGTACTATCTTGATTGGCGACTGGTAGCCGGAACGATCGGGCAGGTCATACTCCAATCTCCTGCCCAGGCACTGCTCGATCAACTCCACCCTGATGCCCCCCCGCCTCAGGATGCGATAATGGTCATCAGTCAGGTCGATCAGGGTCGATTCCAGTCCCGCTCCGGTCTCCCCGGCATCCAGGACGGCAGCAATCAGTCCATCCAGGTCCTGGCGGACATGTTCAGCACTGGTTGGACTGGGGCGCCCGTATCGATTGGCGCTGGGTGCCGCCAGCGGCCCAGCGGCCTCAATCAAAGCCAGGGCCACCGGATGGGAGGGCATCCTCAGGCCCACCCCCGCTCTACCGCCCCTGATCGCTTCTGGGACTGAAGGCAGCGAAGGCAAAACCATCGACAGGGGCCCGGGCCAGAAGCGCTGCATCAGTTTGACAGCGGCCGGGGGGACCACAGTCGCCAGTTGCCGTACCTGATCCGTATTACTTACATGGACCAGCAGAGGATTTTCCGGGGGTCGTCCTTTGGCGGCAAAGATTTTTTCCACGGCGGCGGAGCGAAATGCATCCGCTCCCAATCCGTAAACAGTTTCAGTAGGGAAAGCCACCAACTCCCCTGCCTTTATGTAGGCTGCCGCCCTAGCGATGATCTGCGGCTGCGGACGGCAGGCGTCTACTTCTAAATATTGGGTCTTCATACCGATAACGGTCTCCTTACTTTGACTACCCGACCCCTACCCCCGTAATCACACAAAATCTCCGTCTCATCGCAGTCCTTGGCCAATTCCCGGGCGGCGATCTCCTGGTCCGGATCGATCTCCCATAAAAAGTATCCCCCGGGCCGCAGCTTACCCAGGGCTTGAGGCAATAAGCGCCGGTAAATACTCAGGCCGTCATCATCTGCAATCAGGGCCAGCCGCGGCTCATAACTCCTGACGCCTATTTCGGTTTGTTCGAGCTGAGCAAGAGTAAGGTAAGGCAGATTGGCCACGATCAGGTCCATATCTTTTATGTCCTCCAGCGATTCCAACAAGTCGCCGCCGTAAAAACGAACAGCGACTTGATGTAAAGCGGCATTGCGGCACGCCATCTGCAACGCTTGCGGTGAAATATCGGTGGCGAATAACTCGATTTCCGGTGCATAATGGCCCAGGCTGATAGCGATAGCCCCCGATCCGGTACCCACGTCGCAGACCCGCTTTATCCACCCCTGTTTGATCAATCCCAGGGCTGCCTCCACCAAGACCTCGGTATCGGGACGGGGGATGAGTACATCCGGACTAACCTGGAAGGTCAGGGACATGAATTCCTGTTGTCCGGTAATGTATGCGGACGGCTCCCCTTCCGTTCTCCTTTTAATAACCTCCCGGTAAAGCTGTCGCTCTGCCGCATTCACGGGCTCTTCATAATTGGCATACAAATAGACCCGGTTCCTTTGCAGCACATGGGCCAACAGGATTTCAGCCTCCAGGCGGGGTTCCTGCATACCTCTGTCGTCAAAATACCGGGTCGTCCATATCAGTAAATCTTTAATTGACCAATCCTTACGCACCTTAGTCCACCTGTTTTAACCGTTCCGCCTGATCACTGGCCATAAGAGCGCCGATCAGTTCATCCAGTTGCCCCTCCAATATCTGATCCAGTTTGTGAAGGGTCAAGTTGATACGATGATCACTCACCCTGCCTTGGGGGAAATTATAAGTGCGTATCCGTTCGCTACGATCTCCAGTCCCCACTTGATTTTTTCGGGCTCCAGCGGTCTGCTGGTTTTTCTCTGCCTCCAAGACCTCTTTCAGGCGGGAGCGCAGAACGCGCAAGGCCTGCGCTTTATTCTTATGCTGGGATTTCTCATCTTGGCATGTGACTACCAATCCAGTCGGCAGATGGGTAATCCGCACCGCTGATTGGGTCGTATTCACGCATTGCCCGCCAGGGCCGCTGGCGCAGTAAACGTCTATCTTGAGATCGTTTTCACTGATCTCTACCTCAACCTCTTCAGCCTCGGGCAAAACTGCCACGGTCGCAGCTGAGGTGTGGATACGACCTCCAGATTCAGTTGACGGAATACGCTGCACTCGGTGCACACCACTCTCAAATTTCAGTTTACTGTAAGCGCCTTGTCCGTCGACCACAAAAATCAATTCCTTTATTCCACCTAATTCAGTGAAATGGGAATCCATGATGTCGATTTTCCAACCCTGTTGTTCAGCATAGCGGGAGTACATCCTAAAAAGATCAGCAGCGAAGAGGGCTGCCTCTTCGCCTCCCGTACCCGCCCGGATCTCCATGATTACACTTTTTTCGTCGTTGGGATCGGTGGGCAGCAGCAATATCTTCACCCGCTGCTCCAGACGTTGTTTCCGGCCGCTTAGTTCTTCAATCTCTGCCTGCAGCATATCCCTGAATTCTTCATCAGTCTCCTCTTTGAGCATGGTCCGGGCTTCATCTATTCCCTGGGCGGCTGACTTCAACTCTCTATAGACCGAAACTATCTCGGTCAAATCCGAATACGCCTTGGCATATTTCTGGTATTTGCTTTGATCCGCGATAATGTTAGGATCGCTCAACAGCTGGTTTAGTTCTTCATATTTGGCTTCCAGACTAGCCAACTTTTCTACCATATATAAATAATCCTCCTTGCCGGTACGGTTCTGCTATCAAGCCGGCTGCAAACCAGCTGCCCCGGTTTTCGGCTCCTCTGCCAGGACCTCGCGCAGAGCGGCTAACGCCACTTCCAATTGCTGATCATCGGGCTCCCGGGTGGTCAACCGCTGCAACCACAGTCCGGGTGCAATCAGGAATCGTGCCCAACCCCTTTGGTAGAATTTCCCCGAGAACCGAATAAACTCATATCCGAATCCTGCCACGATGGGGAAAACGGCTATGCGCGACCATACCCGATAAAAAAGGGTTCCGTCTCCCAACAGGGCAAAAACCAATATGGACACTACCATCACCACCAGCAGGAAGCTGGTTCCGCAACGGGGGTGCCTGGTGCTATACCTGCGGGCATTAGCCACCGTCAGCTCCTCCCCGGCTTCCAAAGCCAGAATGGATTTGTGTTCGGCCCCGTGATACATGAATACCCGCTCGATCTCTTTCATTTTAGAGATTGCATAAACATAGGCGAAGAAAAAGATGATGCGGATGATTCCTTCCACCAGGTTTTGACCCCACACCCCACCTATATATTGCTTGGTAAAATGAACCGCGGCAGTAGGCAGGGCTACAAAAAGGACGATAGCCATTCCAAAGGCTATCAATCCCGTAATTAGAATCTCGGTCGCGCTTAGCTCCTCTTCCTCTTCGGCCATCGACATATTGGCCGATTTATTCAGCATCCTGATTCCCACCACCATCGACTCGACCAAGGCATAACTGCCTCGAATAAACGGCCATTTCAAAAAAGGGTAGCGCTTACCCAGACTGCTGTTGCTTTCCTTATCGATTTCAATACTGCCATCCGGTTTGCGTACGGCAAGGGCGGTTTCGTCGGGACCACGCATCATAACGCCCTCAATAACCGCCATCCCACCGTAATTGGGCTTCTTACTCATCTATACATCCTCCCCGGTCGGAACAACTTGCTTAGAAGAGGAGAAAAAAAGCAGGATCTACCGTCCTGCCCTTCAAATCTATAAACTTGGCTATTTCAAGCCGTATTTTTTCTTGAATTTCTCCACTCTACCCGCAGTATCCACTATTCTCAACTTATCTCCGGTGTAGAAGGGGTGACACTTGGAACAGATTTCTACCTTTATGTTTTCTTTGGTGGAGCCAATCTCAATCTCGTTGCCACAGGCACACCGGGCTACGCTTTTGAAATACCTGGGGTGTATCTTTTCTTTCATCGATTTCACCTCGTTTCGTATAAACCATCAGTCAGCCGGGAATCCTCCGCTGACGCTGTCCCCTAATGCAAACTGCGAGAGCTATTATATCAGGAAAATTTTTAAAAGACAAGGAAATGTGATGGGGCTGTCGTTGGTCAGCGATAATGTCATGGTATAACTCATCAGGGAAAATGTCATCCCCCACCGATAGATGGGGCCAGACCAACCGGATTACTGCCAGGAACAAGGTTGGCTCCGCTACTCCTCTTCTTCGGTCGCCCCTTCGTAGCGGAATTTGAAGAAATGCTGGCCGAAGAAACTGTCATAGTTGGTAAATAGATCGCTCTCCCCGCCCGGCTCTTCCCTTTTGCTGGTGAAGATGAACATCTTGGCACCCAGGTTATCCATGGCATGCAACAATAAGGCCTCCGGAAACATAGGTACAACCGGTGAGCCGAATTCGAGGTTGCCATGATGGCTGAGGATCATATGTTCCAGCATCCATTCGAGTTCAGCAGGAAAGCCAACCCCCTCTGAACGCAATTCCCCAATTGCTTTGGAGACCATTTCCGCCCCCAGGACCACGTGCCCAATCAACCGACCCTGCACCGTATATCGGGGGACTACCTTGATATCCAATTCGACTATCTTGCCGATGTCGTGCAGCAATGCGCCGGTGACGACCAGGTCGCGGTTCATGGCCGGGAAAACGTCTAAAGCCCGTGCACATAGTTCGACGACTTCGATGGTGTGCTCCAACAACCCGCCACTGTAATTGTGATGGATTGATTTGGCCGCGCTGGATTTATAGAAACTCTCCGTTTGTTCAGGAGTAAACATACGCTGCAAAAGGCAATTCAGATATATGTCCTGGACCGAATCAAGATAATATTGCAGGACCTGGCGCAATTTAGACTGGCTGATGGCCGGCCCCGGCAGGAAAGGGGCGGGATCCTCATCCAGGACTTTTACCCTTTTTACGGTAACCTGAATCTTGCCGTTGAAACTGCCGATGTCTCCCAGCAACCCCAGGACAGCTCCCTCCTTGAAATCCCCGGTAATCTGGCAATTCTCCCAGACTACTCCGTCGATGTCACCAGTGCTGTCACCCAGCTTGATATTATACATGTCTTTGCCGTCTTTGGTTTTCCGATACAATCGATCCAGAAGCAGGTATTTCCCAAAAACCTGCTGTCCCGGCGGCATTGCTTTAAGTTCTTTGACCATTAACGGTCCTTTTCTTTCCAATTATTCTCTCCCCTATACTTCCATTAAATCTCTTTCTGCCCATCTTCTATCGGACCGGATGGGTGTATGAACCTATAACCACCGCGGGCAACTCCTCCCGCAAAACATCTACCAAGGCTCCAATCCCGGCAGTCTCCCCCCCGCTGCCCACACTCCCGAACAACAAATCCGCATCAATATTAAGATTACGTAACTGGACCATATCCACTCCATATTTTCGCACAAATGACAGTAACGATTCAATTTCCTCTTCCCGGTCAGTAAAACCCGGCATGGTGAGCAAGTTAATCGATACCTTTACCCCCGCTTGGTGAGCATAACAAATTGAGGTAATCACGTCTTCTAATTTATAGTTGCAGGGGCGGTGGTAAAGCGCATAATTCTCTTCCCGGGGCGAAAACAAGGTCACCCGCATGGAATCCAGGCCCGCCCGGCAAAGCTTTATTATCCCCTCGGTATAGCCGGCGTTGGTGTTGATATTGATTGTACCCCGGTCAGTATGCTGGCGTATATTATGAATCGCTGCGGCCAGGTCGGGAGCGTTCAGGGACGGCTCACCTTCACAACCCTGACCGAAGGATATTATGCCCTCGCGGGCCTGGGTAAGATGTTCCAGCCCCAATTCGGTTATCTCCGTAATTGAAGGACGAAAGTTCAATCGTTGTTGGGGAGAATCCACTCCCAGGTGGTTCTGGGAGATACATCCCAGGCAGTCCGCGTTGCAGGAGGCCATGGTGGGCAGCCCCCCTTCCCAGCGTTGGTAGAAAATATTTTGGGCGGTATAACAACTATATTGCAGGGAGCAATTGGCCAGTTGTCTGACCAGCCTGTTTTCAGGGAATTTGGCCAGCATGCGGCTGATCCGGCCAGGCAAACTCTCGGTATTGTAGTGACGGGGATGCCATTTGCGGTGCTGGTCAGTCTGTATCGCCGCTACCCATATTCGTCCTCCCCGGAAACCCACCGCCGAGTAACCATACAAGGGGAGGGGAGTTGATAAACCAGAAGAAACACAGGCCGGCAGCAGGGTACGGGTAAAGCCTTGGGGCAACAGGGCGGCCACTGCCTGGGCTGGCCTACCGGCTGTGCTCATATCGATTGGCCGGGGACGGGTTCCATCCCACCCTACCGGTATCCGCCCCGGTATGGAGACTAGGGCCGCCCCTTTCGGCAACGGTATCATCTCCCTGGATTCGGGGACCACCCATTGGCTCCCGCTGCGCGCCAACATGGTTAGTCCCGGCAACTCCATCACCTCACCCTTTGGGGAAGCGAACAAGGGCAGCCACCGCTTTTCTTCGGGCATGATTTGTCCATCTCCTCTCCCCCCAAGACTAAACCAATTTGGGCCATAAAAAAAGCCCCCTGAGGAGGCTGTCAGGTTAACGAAGGTATTTTAAGGGGTTGCCCGTCTTCTTGTTTACCCGTACCTCGAAATGAAGGTGGGGTCCGGTAGTTACACCTGAAACGCCCACGTAGGCTATGACCTCCCCGCGATCTACCTCGTCCCCTTCACTCACGTTGATGGATTTGGCATGGGCATATAGAGTTTGTTTCCCGTCGGGATGGTCAATTATCACGGTGCGCCCGTAGACCGGCTTGGTACCGGCAAATATGACTGTCCCCGACTCAGCTGAGCGGATAGGAGTCCCTACCTCGTTGGCAATATCCAAACCGTGGTGAAACCCCGATTTGCGTTGACCGTAGCCAGAACTGATGGTGCCGGTTACAGGCCAGGCCAGATACCCAGTCAGTTTGGCCCCCCGCGAGGGGGTAACAGCGTCAGCCTCATCTGCTTTTGGTCCGGCCGGTATTACGAGGTAGTCGCCAATTTCCAGGGCCAACGGGTTTTTTGCCTGGTTGGCCGTCATCAGGTCGACTATGTTGACCTCATAGCGTCGGGCCAGGCTGGCCATGGTTTCCCCGGGGGCGACAACATGAACCGCACCCGGTTCCTGGGTCGGTATTTTTATCGTTGCACCAATCTCCAGGACGGTATCATAGTCCATATCATTGATCTGCATAACGGATTTCAAGTCGACATTATTTTGGCGGGCAATTCGGCAAAGGGTGTCACCCTTTTTGATCTGGTGCAGTTTAGTCTGGTCTTCAGCGCAGCTGCCCATCCCCTTAGAAAATGGAACAAACTTGCTTTCGCTTAATCGGGCCGCCGACGGGTGGACGCACAGAACCAGCATCATAATGCATAGTACACCAGAGCTTATCCACCTTGGATTCAATAATTTCACCTCTATTCTGTCCCGGTAAACAGGGCTTCTCACCCCAAGTATGACCAGAATAGACGGAAATTATACCCGATTAAATTCGGTTATTGCGGGAAGAATAATCTCTTTTGCCAAAAATGATCGGTGCCGCCCGCAGCAAATCTTCATTGGATTTGGTTTTCTTCATCGAATCGATCATCATCTGCATGGTTTCGACCGAGTTGTATTCGCTGAAGGCATTGCGTAGGTTCCACATCAGGTTCATTTCTTCATCGTTGAAAAGCAGTTCTTCTTTGCGGGTACCTGACCGTTTGAGGTCAATGGCGGGGAATATCCTCCGTTCGGATAACTTGCGATCCAGCACCAGTTCCATATTGCCGGTGCCTTTAAACTCTTCAAAGATTACTTCATCCATACGGGAGCCAGTCTCGACCAGGGCCGTGGCAATTATGGTCAAGCTGCCCCCCTCCTCGATATTACGGGCGGCGCCGAAAAATCTTTTCGGTTTGACCAGGGAGGTGGGATCGATTCCGCCTGATAAGGTCCGACCGCTGGGCGGTACCACCAGATTGTGGGCTCTGGCCAGGCGGGTTATGCTGTCAAGCAGGATTACCACATCCCTTTTATGTTCGACCAAACGTTTAGCCCTCTCCAGTACCATCTCTGAAATCTTCACATGGTTTTCAGGCGGTTCATCAAAGGTCGAGGCGACTACTTCCGCGGTGGTCGAGCGCTGCATATCAGTGACCTCTTCAGGGCGCTCGTCCACCAATAGGATGATGACCTCCACTTCGGGATGATTCTTGGAGATGCCCTGGGCTATCTTCTGCAGGAGCATGGTTTTACCAGCTTTGGGTGGTGCTACGATCAGACCCCGCTGCCCTTTGCCTATAGGCGCCACCAGGTCGATCAAGCGGGTGGCTAATTCATTGGATTCAGTCGCCAGGTTAAGTCTCTCCGTGGGATACAAGGGGGTCAAGGCATCGAAATGAATTCTCTTTACGGCTTCGTCCGGCGGAAATCCATTAACATCCTCAACTTTGAGAAGAGCAAAGAATCGTTCATTGTCTTTGGGAGGTCTAACCTGGCCTCCCACCCGGTCCCCGGTGCGAAGATCAAATTTGCGGATTTGGGAAGGTGATACGTAAATGTCTTCGTGGCTGGGTACATAGGCAAACGGCCTGAGGAATCCATACCCGTCATTCATGATCTCCAAAACCCCCGAGGCCTGTAAAAGTTCATTGGAATGGGTCAGGGCTTTGGTGATTTCGAAAACCAATTCTTTCTTCCGGAGTTTGGAATAACCGCCCAGATTGATATCCCTGGCAATCTGGTACAATTCCAGCATGGTTTTATTCTCCAATTCGGAAATATTCAATTTTTCGCTCCTCTCAGTTATCTTAATCTTGTCATAGTGGAAAGACCGGTTAAGGATGGTTCCAGATGGAGCGCAGGCTAATCCATCCGGAGTTTTATACGTTGGTCGCTGAATAAAGGCTTTTTGTCGAGGCGGTGGTTGGCTTCAATAAACCGGACGGTTCCTGATTTGCTCCTCATGACTATGGTCTGGGTGATAGCGTGGCCGCGAAGATATCTGACCCCCTGTAGAAGAAAGGAGTCGGTGATACCGGTGGCCACAAATATAACGTCTTCCGATTTCACCAATTCATCTATGGTGAAGACCTGTTTGATGTCCTTAATCCCCATCTCATTACAGCGCCGCACCTCGTCCTCATTTTCTGGCACGAGCCGCGCCTGGAAATCGCCATCCATACATTTTAATGCTGCGGCGGTAATAACCCCTTCAGGAGCTCCTCCGATTCCCATCAGAATGTCTACTCCAGAATCCTGATAAGCGGCCGCAACTCCCGGCGATACGTCTCCATCAGTAATCAATTTTATCCTCGCTCCGGTGCGCCGGACTTCCTCAATTATGCCCTGGTGGCGCTCACGGTCAAGTATGACTACGGTTACCTCCCGGAGTGACTTATCCAACGCCTTGGCCACTTCACGCAGATTCTCCTTCACGGGTGCGTCCAGGAAGATGCGGCCCTTGCATTGCGGTCCGACGGCGATCTTGTCCATATACATATCCGGTGCATGCAGCAGGCAACCTCGGGGTGCCGAGGCTAGCACCGCGATAGCTCCAGTAAGGCCTTTGGCCACAATATTTGTCCCTTCCAGGGGATCTACGGCAATATCAACTTGGGGATGAACCCCAATCCCCACTTTTTCGCCGATGAATAGCATGGGGGCCTCGTCCATCTCCCCCTCGCCTATCACCACTACCCCATCGATCGATACGGTATCAAACATGACTCTCATAGCCGTTACCGCTGCATCATCAGCCGCCTCTTTATCACCCCGGCCTACCCATCGGGCGGCTGCCAAGGCTGCAGCCTCCGTAACCCTGGCAAATTCCAGAGCTAATTCTCTCTCCAAAACAAACCCTCCAGTTACCTAAAACGCTTGCTCCCAATCCTGCATAAATCTCTTGATCCCGGCATCTGTCAAGGGATGTCTGATCAGTAATTTGATAATGCTGTATGGGACCGTGGCGATATGAGACCCAATACGGGCCGATTCAACGACATGCATGGGGTGTCTGATACTGGCCGCTATTACCTCAGTGGTTAAATCGAACTGATCAAAGATGGTTACGATATCGCTTAAGAGAGTAAGGCCGTCATTGCCGGTATCATCTACCCTTCCAAGAAAGGGGCTAACGTAGCTGGCTCCGGCCCGGGCCGCCAGCAGAGCCTGAGCCCCTGAGAAAACCAGGGTAGCATTGGTGGGGATTTTATCACCGGCCAGTATGTTGATGGCCTTCAGCCCCTCCTCGGTTACCGGTATCTTAACTACTACGTTGGGATGGATGGAGGCCAGGTCATGGGCTTCCTTAACCATTTCGGAACTTTCCGAGCCAAGAACCTCAGCACTTATGGGTCCGTCAACTATACTGCAGATTTCACGGATTACGGTATGATAATCCCGTTTTTGCCTGGCAACCAGGCTGGGATTGGTGGTGACCCCCTGCAGGAAACCCATAGCGTTTATTTCCTTGATTTCCTCTATGTTAGCAGAATCTATAAATATCCGCAAAGCCAGACTCCTTTCATAATAATTATTGGGCGGAGCGGACGGTATGCCCGCCGGGAATACCGAATACCAACGTCATGGGATTTAGAATGCTGCAACCATGGAGGAGGCGGGTAATCCAGAGTTCTAATCGGTAATACAACGGACCTCCCCCATATGGTGCCAATGTTCCCCGATCGCCGAGGCAGACTCCGTCCACCCTATTTTCCCCAGTTTCTCCGCAGTTGATACCCTAAGCAAGCGCACCTTTTAAATATCCCCTGGTCTATTCTCCCTTGGTTCCGTAAATAGCCGGGAACCGCCAATCATTTCCGCCAAGGCTTAAGGCTGAGGATAGTCCGGGTATCTTTTATGGCTGCTTATAATTGTTATAGGCATGACCGGCCTCATTAAATTTAATGGGACGGCCGACAGCGGTAGTTCCGTTATTCAGGCAATTATATAATTGCCAGGGCTTCATTACGAGGCGACCTCAAGCATTAACTCAGAGACCATATCTCGCAGGGTTACTATATCAAAAGGTTTG
>JBEHWJ010000055.1:0-14158 GCA_040217755.1 Syntrophomonadaceae bacterium
CCCTGATCCACCTGATGGCAGTTCCCAGCATAAAACGCTCATAGTAGTCTTCCGGCGAGGTAAGAAAAGAAACAAATTCCCCCGGTACCAGCATCGCAAATGGTGTACCCTCGGTCAGGATAGCAACCCGGCCTTCCAGGAGGGCTGCCGATACCTTATCCGGCCGTTCGGTATGAATTATCTGAGGGAATGGAGAATAGGGGTCGTCCTCGATAAACTCTTCCAGGTATCCGCTTTCCAGGATGCCGTCAATATCGACACGCTGCAATCGCTGTATGACTTCGCCGACCAGTTGGGGAGTCACGATCCCTTTGATATAGGATACACAGACGTCGGTAGCGGTAACCCGGCCTAAAGTCATAAGATCAAATACCAAATTAGGACTCTTGACCTTCCTGCGGATCATAGCTATGTTTTCCGGCAGGGTTTCCACAAAACCTTCCCGGGGGCCCCTAACCAGTATTTCATTATCCGGCTGGGTGATAGCCCGCTGGTTATGACGGCGGATGTCTATAATAAAAGCATCTGGCAGCCCCTCAGCCATGAAAACTACCCCGCCCGAGAGTATGGCGCCAACTATTCCATCCATTGTTTGCAGCTTGGTAACATTTGATACCGCCAAGGCCGAGTTTATTATTGTTTCGTATTTGCTTTTCCCAGCAGGTTTAAGGTTGGTATCCGTGCTCTCAAACATCAAGGGCTTCATAATATTGTTGTTAAGCATGGTTTTGTCAACCATATTTTCTATGTAAATAATTAAAGCCGGGCATCCTTCATTCATTCCCAGATAAAAGCTGCGAAAGACTACATCGCTGTTTAACCCCAATACGGTCTGCAAGAAATCATAATTATCCTTGAGTTGGAGGGACACCGAATTTTGCTTTAATAGTTCCGTATCTACGGGCTGTTCGGTTTGGACATTAATTTTGCTCTCGGTACGTCCTTTATTGAAATTCCTGGTAAGATATCTAGCCAAACTAAAATCTCCCTGGTAATGGAATCCTGTTTTATTATTTTCCTCTTTGGTTTTTTAATACCAAAGCGATAAAAAAACCAGGAAAATGAATCCCCGATTATTTATTATCAATAACCGACCTCATAAAAATTGATGGACCCCTAAACAGAGTCCATCAATAGTGAGCTATTCTTTTTTGTCGTCTGCCACGACCGGGAGCATATCAGAATCAAAAGGTGTTTATGGCTAGGGTTTGAATACTGGATTGCCTACATGACTGCGGTATCAAAGGTCTTTCTTTCTCTGAATTCCTCTTGTTTGCCGGCGTTCCACTGGTCAACCGGGCGCAGGTAGCCGACTACCCGGGAATATACCTCACAGCAAGTGATCTTACCCTCAGCTTCGCATACCGGGCACTGGTAGTTTTCGCCCCTTATATAACCATGCTGGGGGCAGATGCTGAAGGTAGGGGTGATGGTGAAGTAGGGTAACCGGAATTGGCCGCAAACCTTCTTGACCAGTTTCTTGACCGCCTCCACCGAAGACACCGCTTCGCCCAGGAAAATATGGAAAGTAGTTCCCCCGGTATACAAAGTCTGCAATTCATCCTGGATACTGAGGGCCGTAAAAAGGTCGTCGGTATAATTGACCGGCAGCTGGGTGGAGTTGGTATAGTAAGGCTGGGCCCCCTGGGCGAGTTCCCCTTCATTGGCTACCTTGATATCCGGATAACGTTCCTTGTCCTTGCGGGCAATGCCGTAGGAAACACCCTCTGCCGGGGTGGCTTCCAGGTTGAATATGTTGCCGGTCTCCTCCTGATAATGACTCAGCCGGTCACGCATATATTTCATCACTTCGATGGTGAATTCATGCCCGGCATCACTGGCGATATTTTGCTGGAGGAAATTTAGGCAGCATTCGTTCATCCCCACCAGGCCGATGGTTGAGAAATGGTTCTTCCAGTATTGCCCGGTGCTCTCTTTGACCATGCGCAGGTAAAATTGGGAGTAGGGATATAAACCGTATTCAGTTAGGCTCTCCAACATCTTGCGTTTGATCTCCAGGCTATCGCGGGCCAGGTCCATGATCTCCTCCAGGCGGTTGAAGAATTCGAATTTACTGCGGGAAAGGTAACCCAGCCGACCCATATTGATGGTGACTACGCCGATGGAACCGGTCAAGGGATTGGCACCGAACAGGCCACCGCCTCTCTTGCGCAGTTCACGGTTGTCCAGGCGCAGGCGGCAGCACATGCTGCGGGCATCCTCCGGACTCATATCGGAGTTGATGAAGTTGGAGAAGGAAGGGATGCCATACTTGGCGGTCATCTCCCAGATCTTATTATAGGAAGGGTTGCTCCAGTCGAAGTCTGCGGTGATATTGTAAGTTGGAATCGGGAAAGTAAACACCCTTTCCTCTACATCGCCGTCCATCATGACTTCGGCGAAGGCCTGGTTGAAGGTATCCATCTCCGCCTGGAATTCGCCATAGGTGGCATCCATATACTTGCCGCCGATGATGACCGGCTCGTCCTTCATGAAACCCGGCACCTTGAGGTCCATAGTCACATTGGTAAAGGGGGTCTGGAATCCCACCCGGGTGGGGACATTCATATTGAAGACGAATTCCTGCAGGCACTGCTTGACCGATTTGTAATCGAGCTCATCGTAACGGATGAACGGGGCCAGCAGGGTATCGAAATTGGAAAAGGCCTGGGCCCCGGCCGCCTCGCCCTGCAGGGTGAAGAAGAAGTTCACTATCTGGCCCAGGATGGAGCGGAAATGCTTGGCCGGCCCGCTGGCTACTTTGCCCCGCACCCCTTTGAAGCCCTCCAGCAACAGGTCGCGGATATCCCAGCCCACACAGTAAACGCCCAGGATACCCAGATCATGGATGTGGAAATCGCCGCTCTGCTGGGCTTCCTTCATCTGGGGGGTGTAGATTTGGTCCAACCAGTACTGGGAAACGATTACCGAAGAGAGGTGAAAGTTCATGCCCTGCAGGGAATAAGTCATATTGGAGTTTTCCTTCACCCGCCAGTCGTTGCGGCCCAGGTAGTTGGCAATGATCTGGTTATTGTTGGCCAGCAGCTGGTCGGCGTTACGCAGGGTCTCATGCTGCTTGCGATATAGTATGTAAGCTTTGGCAGTCTTGTAGTGGCCGTTCTTGACCAGAACCTTTTCGACCAGGTCCTGGATGCCTTCCACGGTGGCTATTTCGTCGTCATCGACATACTGCGCGATATCCATGACCTTTTCCGCCAAACTTTCTGCGGTCTGGTAGTCCTTACCGCCCACTGCCCGGGCCGCTTTGAAGATGGCATTGGTCAGCTTCTCTTTTTCAAAAGGAACTACGCGGCCATCTCTCTTCCTTACCTTGGTAATATCCATTAAACCCTCTCCATTCAATAGCGCTATATATATGGGTTATATGTGCCCATGGACGCTATATATAGTATATGTATATTAATATGTATAATGCAAGGTTCTTTTTTTAAAAAAACTTGTCGTCCCCCAACTATTGAAAGCGGTAATGTCTTTAGAAAAAACAAACCTGCCGGAGCGGCGTGCCGCGGCACGCAAATTCCGGCAGGCTTCTGAGCCTTTCGAGTATTATATCTATTTTTTGCTGGCCAGCTTTTTGTCCAACAAGGCCTGGACCTTGAGAGGCAGCCCGAAAAGGTTTATAAATCCCTCGGCGTCTTTGTGGCTATAGATCTCATCGGCACCGAAGGTAGCCAGGTCTTCGCTGTACAGGGAATAGGGTGAACGGGAAGCGACCGCGGTGCAGCTGCCCTTGTATAGTTTAACCTTGACTTCACCAGTGACTGTCTGCTGGGTCACATCGACGAATGCATCCAGGGCTTGTTTCAATTTGGAAAACCAATAGCCGTCATAAACCAGTTCTGCGTACTTGGAAGCCAGTTGTTCTTTAACTTGCAGGGTGCGCCGGTCCAGGGTCAGCCGCTCCAGTTCCTCATGGGCGGTAAAAAGGATGGTTCCTCCCGGGGTCTCATATACGCCCCGCGATTTCATCCCCACCAGGCGGTTCTCCACTATGGTGACGACGCCCACTCCATTGGCTCCTCCCAAGCGGTTGAGCTCGGTCAGCAATTCCACTGGGCCCATGGTTCGGCCATCCAGGGATTTGGGTAGTCCGGCTTCGAAGCCGACCACCACATAAGTGGGTTGATCCGGTGCCGCCTCCGGCGGGACAGTACGGGTATAGATGCGGCTCTGGGGTTCGTTCCAGGGATCCTCCAGGTCGCCGCCTTCATGGGACATGTGCCACAGGTTGCAGTCGCAGCTGTATATCTTCTCCTTGGTGACTGGCACTTCTATGCCATGGGCGTTGGCATAGTCGATGGCTTCTTCGCGGGAACGAATACTCCACTCCCGCCAGGGGGCCACTACCTTGAGATTGGGGTTGAAGGCCTTCACCGTGAGCTCAAACCGCACCTGGTCGTTGCCCTTGCCGGTTGCGCCGTGGCAGATGGCCACCGCCCCTTCTTTCTCGGCAATCTCCACCATCTTCCTGGCTATCAGCGGGCGGGCCAACGATGTGCCCAGCAGATATTTCTTTTCATAAACCGCCCCGGCCTTCAGTACCGGCCATACATAATCGGTGACCAACTCCTCCACCAGGTCCTCCACATAGACTTTCGAAGCGCCGGATTTCAGAGCCTTGCCGCGCACCGCATCCAGATCTTCATCCTGGCCGATATTGGCACAAAAGGCAATGACGTCATAGCCATAGTCTTCCTTCAGCCAGGGTATGATGATAGAAGTGTCCAGACCTCCGGAATAGGCCAATACTACCTTCGCCATCGTTCCTCTCCTCCAATAAGCCTATATTCCGGCCACGATTCCCGCCAGGATATTTGCCAATTCTTTGTTGCCCAGCTCTTCGAGATCATATCTCACTCGTACGGCTGGTTTATCCAACTTCATGATTCTCCTCAAATCGATAGGGGTCCCTATTACGACCAGTTCTGCCGGGGAATCATTGATGGTCTTTTCCAGTTCCTCGATCTGATTTTTGCCGTAGCCCATGGCCGGCAGCAGCTTGGATAGATGTTTGTATTTGGCGAAGGTGTCAGTGATGGTTCCGACCGCATAAGGACGAGGGTCGATCAATTCCGCCGCGCCCAGTTTTTCCGCCGCCAGGACCCCGGCGCCATATGCCATATCCCCATGGGTGAGGGTGGGTCCATCCTCTATCACCAGGACTTTCTTGCCCGCTATCTGCTTCGGTTCGTCTACGGTTATGGGAGAGTTGGCCATTATTATCCGGGCGCCCGGATTGATGACAGCGACGGTGTTCTTGACTCTCTCCACTTCTACCGGATCGGCGGAATCGACCTTATTGATCACCGCCACATCGGCCATCCTCAGATTGGTTTCGCCGGGATGGTAGGTGGTCTCATGCCCGGCCCGATGCGGGTCTACCACCACGATATGAAGATCGGTGCAATAAAAGGGCAAGTCGTTGTTGCCGCCATCCCAAACTATGACATCCGCCTCTTTTTCAGCCTTCTCGAGGATGGCCTGGTAATCGATCCCCGCGTATACCACCATGCCGTTGTCGATATGGGGCTCGAATTCCTCCCTCTCTTCGATGGTGCAATTATGTCGGTCCAGATCTTCATAACTGCCAAATCTCATCGCCACTTGCTCTTCCAGGTTGCCGTAGGGCATAGGATGCCTGATTATGGCCACTTTTTTGCCCATCGCGGTCAGGGTCCTGGCCACGTAGCGGGTGGTCTGGCTTTTGCCGCTGCCGGTTCTGACTGCAGTGACCGCGATCACTTTGGCTTTGGACTTGATCATGGTTTTATCCGGGCCCATGAGACGAAAATCAGCTCCGCAGGCCAATACCTGGGAGGCCTTATGCATCACATATTCGTGGGAGACATCACTGTAGGCAAACACTACCTGATCGGCACTGAATTTCTTGATCAGGGCTTCCAACTCAGCCTCAGGATAGATAGGGATTCCCTCCGGATAGTTGTTGCCGGCGATACTAGCCGGGTACACTCTTCCCTCGATATCGGGTATTTGAGTGGCCGTAAAAGCTACTACCTCATAGTCGTCATTGTTGCGGAAATAGGTGTTGAAATTGTGAAAATCCCGGCCGGCTGCTCCCATGATGATTACACGATCCTTTTTCAACCTGCATGCTCCTTCGCTTCTTTATTTTTGGGGGTTGACTG
Organism: Syntrophomonadaceae bacterium; assembly: GCA_040217755.1. GTDB lineage: Bacteria > Bacillota > Syntrophomonadia > Syntrophomonadales > Syntrophomonadaceae > PHAA01. The sequence continues at coordinate 6,168 of JBEHWJ010000055.1, forward strand.
TGAAAACCTCGATGTCCTGCCTTTTTATCCAGGCCTGTCTATTATAAAAGGCCTGGGCCCCTTGATTATCCTTGAAAACGAAAAGGTGAATCTTTTCCGCCTTTAACGCTCCAAATCGATCTACCACTTCCTGTAGTATCTTTTTGCCCCATCCCCGGCGTTGAAAGTCTGGGTGTACGGCTAAATGGTAGACATAGCCCCGCCGCCCGTCAAAACCTCCCAATACCGTGCTTATGACCGCAGTCCCGGATCTTATCAATAGACAGGTGCCGGGGTTTCTCTCGATAAACGCGGCCAGGGAAGTTGCATCGTCACCCGCTCCCAAACCGGGGGTATTTCTCCATAGTTCCAGCATAGCTGGTATATCGGCCTCTTGAGCCAATTCGATTTTCAGGCCTTCCATAGCACCCTGCCCTTACATGGTTACCGCCATTATGGCTTTATGCGCATGGAGGCGGTTTTCGGATTCGTCGAAGACTACCGATTGCGTTCCGTCCATCACCTCATCGGTTATTTCCTTGCCGCGCTTGGCCGGCAGGCAGTGCATAACGATAGCGCCCGGACGAGCCGCCGCCAGCAAGGCCTGATTGACCTGATAAGCCTGGAATTTCTTTTCCTTGCCCTCGGCTTCGCCTTCCTGGCCCATACTGGCCCAAACATCGGTATAGACGACATCCGCTCCCTTTATGCCCTCCCAGGGGTTCTCCACCACCTCTAAACGGGCCCCGCTGGATTGAGCGTCTTGGCAGGCCAGTTCCAGCACTTGGGGGTCGGGTTCAAAACCGGCCGGACAGGCTATGGCCATATCCATACCTACCTTGGCGCACCCGAACAGCAGCTCATGGGCCACGTTGTTGCCGTCGCCTATGAAAGCCAGCTTCAATCCCTGCAGGCGCCCCTTGTGCTCCCGGACAGTCATCAGGTCACCGATCACCTGGGTGGGATGGAGCAGGTCGGTCAGACCGTTTATGACTGGAATCGAAGCCCAGTGAGCCAGTTCCAGCACCTCGTCATGAGCGAAGGTCCTGATCATTATTCCATCCAGCATACGGGAAAGCACCAGGGCGGTGTCTTTCACTGTCTCTCCCCGGCCCAGCTGGATATCTTTGGGGCTTAAGAACAGGGCATGACCGCCCAGTTGGTACATCCCTACCTCAAAAGCAACCCGGGTGCGGGTGGAGGATTTCTGGAAGATCATCCCCAGAGTTTTGCCGGCCAGCAGGGGGTGGGGGGCGCCCTGCTTCTGCAGCCTCTTTAATTCCAGCCCCACTTCCAGTAGGTAGGCTACCTCGTCCGCGCTGTAATCATGGATACTGATAAAGTCCCTGCCTCTTAGTCTGTCGCTGACCTGCATCGTCAAGCCCGTCCTTCCGATTAATAATTTATTGCCATTGCCCCAGGGCCGTCCTTAATATGGCCAGAGCCTGATCGATTTCGGCCTGGTTTATATTTAAGGGGGGTACGAAGCGGAGCACCTTGCCCCCGGCTCCTATCAGCAGCAGGCCTAAATTCATGCATATCTCCACCAGCTCCCTGACCTCCCGGTCGAATTCGATACCCAGCATCAGGCCTATACCCCTGACTTCTATTATACGGTTGTCCTGGAGATTGTTAAGTCCCTGGTGCAGGTAAGCCCCCATCGACTGGACCTTGCCGAGGAAATGGGTGGCGCTCACGGTCTCCGTCACATAATTGGCCACCGCCGTGGCCAGCGGGTTCCCGCCGAAGGTGGAGGCATGGTCACCGGGAGCGAAGCCGGGGGCCGCCTTGTCACTGGCTATCATGGCCCCAATCGGGAATCCCCCTCCCAGACCTTTGGCCAGGGTTACAATATCGGGACTGATCCCATAGGATTGGTAAGCGAAGAAGGTCCCGCTGCGGCCCATGCCGCTCTGCACCTCATCGAATATGAGCAGGATACCTTCCTGATCGCAAAGGTTGCGGATCGCAGCCAGGAATTCCGGCCGGGCCGGGTGGATGCCGCCCTCGCCCTGCACCGGTTCAAGCATTATGGCGGCGGTCTCCTCATTGATTAACCGTTGTACCGACCCCAGGTCATTATAATCTGCATATAAAAATCCGGCCGGCAGGGGTGCGAAGCCCTCCTGGTATTTCTTCTGACCGGTGGCCGTCACCGTAGCCAGGGTGCGGCCGTGAAAAGACTCGTTGAACACGATGAATTGGTACCGCTGGGGTTGCCCCCCGCGATAATGGTATTTGCGGGCCAGCTTCAGTGCGGCCTCATTGGCCTCAGCCCCGCTGTTGCAGAAGAAAGCCTTGCCCAGGCCGGATAGTTTTACGAGTTTTTCGGCCAGTTCCACCTGGGGCCGAATCCAGTACAGGTTGGAAACATGCCACAGCTGGGACGCCTGTTTATTGAGCGCGTTCTGCAAACCCGGGTCGCAATGGCCCAGCACGCATACCGCTATCCCCCCCAGGAAATCCAGGTATTTCTTGCCGTCCGCGTCCCATACATAAGACCCCGCACCCCTCACCAAAGCTATCGGGAAGCGGCTGTAGGTATTCATTACATATTGCTGGCCCTTATTTAGAATTGATTGATTGGACATGGTCATAATCTCCTTTCCTGAGCGAGCCTCCGATATCACCATGTTACCATGGTCCCCACCCCTTCTTTGGTGAATATCTCCAAAAGGATGGAATGGGGGACGCGGCCGTCGATAATGTGGGTGCGTCCCACCCCGCCTTGCACAGCTTCCACGCAGCACTGCACCTTGGGTATCATTCCCCCGGCTATCACTCCGCGATTGATGTAGCTCGGGACCTCGCCTACCTTGAGAACCGATATCAGGCTTTCCGGGTCCCTGGCATCCATCAACAGGCCGGGGACATCGGTCAGCAATACCAGTTTGTCGGCCTTCATGGCCACGGCTATCGCCGCCGCGACCAGATCAGCATTGATATTGTAGCTCCTCTGCTGCGAATCCACCCCGATCGGAGCTATAACCGGGATATAGCCATTATCGATCACCGTCTCGATAATCTGGGGATTGACATTTTTGACTTCGCCCACAAAACCCATCGCTCCGCTGGCGTCGGCAAAATCAGCCTCGATCAGCCCGCCATCCTTGCCGGACATGCCGATGGCTTTGCCCCCACTGGCGTTGAGCCCGCTGACTATTTGCTTGTTGACCTTGCCGCCCAGGACCATCTCCACCACTTCCATGGTATCGGCATCGGTGACCCGCAGGCCATTTACGAAGCTGCTCTTTATATCCAGGCGCTCAAGCATGGCATTTATCTCCGGTCCCCCCCCGTGGACCACAATAGGGTGCATACCCACGTACTTCATGAGCACAATATCCTGCATCACCTTCTGTTTAAGGCAGTCATCGGTCATGGCGGCCCCGCCATACTTGATAACCACCCGCCGGCCATAAAATTGCTTGATATAAGGCAAGGCCTCGACCAATATTTCCGCCTTTTCCAGAGCTGATTTCATACCGATTCCCCTCCAGCCAACTTAAATACCCTTTATCTGTCAGGGTTCATTATTTATGCCGGTGTATTCGCTCAACTGAGACGCCTAGGTCCGATAGGCTGCATTGATCTTCACATAGTCGTAGGTTAAATCACAACCCCAGGCAGTAGCCTGTTCCCGGCCGGCTTTCATATCCACTCTGATGATTACCGGATCCTGCTGCAGTTCCTGGCGGGCCCGGTCCTCGTCAAACTCAAGGCCCATCCCGTTGCTGGCCATCTGCACACTGCCCAGGTAGATGTCGACCTTGCCGGGGTCGAACTGGGCACCGGAGTAACCAGCGGCAGCCAGGATGCGCCCCCAGTTGGCATCTTCACCGAATACTGCCGCCTTGGTGAGGTTGGAAGCGGTTATCGATCGGGCTACGGTGCTGGCAGTAGAGTAGCTGTCCGCGTTGGTCACCCGTACCTCTATAAGGCGGGTAGCTCCCTCTCCATCCCGGGCGATCATCCGGGCCAGGCTGATGCACACAAAATCCAGGGCTTCTTGAAACACCTTCCCGGCCGTGCTGCCCGGGCTGTCTATACATTTATTGCCGGCCAATCCATTGGCCAGAATCAAAACCATATCGTTGGTAGATGTATCCCGGTCCACACTGATCATATTGAAGGATCGGCCCGTCGACGCGGCCAACATCTGGTGCAGACACTGACTGCTGATCGCCGCATCGGTAGTAATGAAACAAAGCATGGTGGCCATGTTGGGATGGATCATCCCTGAACCCTTGGCCATCGCTCCGATATGCACCCACTGGCCATCTATCTCAGTTTCCACCGCTATCTCCTTGCTGACCAAATCGGTGGTCATGATCGCCTGGGCGGCATTGTTGGCCCCGTCGCGGGAAAGACCGGCCGCGGCGGCACGGATACCCTGTTCGATGCGGTCCATGGGCATGGCTACCCCGATAACCCCGGTAGAGGCGACCAGAACCTCATGGGGATCTACACCCAGCAACTGCCCGGTCAGCCGTGCCATTTCGATGGTGTCATCCCAGCCGCGCTGGCCGGTGCAGGCATTGGCATTGCCGCTGTTGACCACGATGGCCCGGGCTGAGCCATCCTCCAGGTGGGCCCGGTCGACATCCACACAGGCCGCCCGCACGATATTGGTGGTAAACAAACCGGCGGCCGTGGCCGGGTGGGTGGAGCAAATGATGGCTACATCCTTTTTGTCGGCTTTTTTTATTACGGCCTCGACGCCCTGAGCCAGGAAGCCTTGGGGCGCCGTAACCGAACCATCTATAATCTTCATCATTTTAATCCTTTCTGCGGTTGGTAATAAAGGGTGGAACCGTTTCCCTACCGCCCAAGTTCTAGGGGTGAACCCCGGCCAACCTCAGCCCTTGGGTCTCCTCCAACCCCAACATCAGATTGAGATTCTGGATGGCCTGCCCGGATGCCCCCTTGCAAAGATTGTCGAGAGCACAGACCAATATCACCTGGCCGCTGGCATCATCAGCATAAACCCCTATCTGGACCATATTGCTGCCGTATACCCATTTGGTACTGGGGAATACTTCCGGCGGAAGTATATCCACGAAGAACTCATCCCGGTATTTGTCCTCCAGCACCTCCCTGACCTGACCTGCTGCCACTCCCTTTTGCAACTGCGCGTAGCAGGTGCTTAAAATCCCCCGGTTCATCGGAACCAAGTGGGGAGTAAAAATCATCTTGACCGGGGTCCCGGCAGCGAAACTCAGTTCCTGGGCAATCTCCGGGCCGTGCCGGTGCGTCCCTACCCCATAGGCCTTGAATCCCTCGTTCACTTCACAGAAGTGCGACGCTGCTTTCAACGCCTTGCCGGCTCCGGAAACCCCGCTTTTGGAATCCACCACTATACCCTGGCTTTCTATCACCCCGGCTTGCAGCAAGGGAGCCAAAGGCAGGATGGCTGAAGTCGGGAAACACCCGGGATTGGCGATTATGGTCGCCCCTTTTATTTGCTCCCGGTATAGCTCCGGTAAACCATATACCGCTGTTTGGAGCATTTCGGGAGCAGCGTGTTCAGTTTCATAATATTTTTCATAGACAGTCACATCTTTGAGACGGAAATCGGCTCCCAAGTCGACGCATTTGATGCCTGCTCCGGCCAAATCCTTGACCATCGGCACCGACAGGCCATGCGGCAAAGCCAGGAAAACGGCATCACAGCATCGCTTGAGAATATCCAGATCGGTGGCTGTACAGGTCAATTCGGTAAATTGCCTCAAATGGGGGTACATTGAGCCTACCCTGCTGCCGATATTCTCGGTGGAAGTGACCGCCACCGCCTGCAGTTCATCATGACCGGCGATCAAGCGCAATAATTCAGCTGCCGTATAACCATCGCCAATAATCCCGACTGAATACATGATGCAACCCCCTTTATTCGTAACACGTTTGTAATTATACAATCCTTTGCATATTCTTGCAACATAAATACTATCCGCGAAATTATTTTTATCATCGGCCACCTCCGGCCCCGCTATACCACCTGATTTGACCGCCATGCCCCAGCCCCATCAATGGCGGATTAAGTATATCTGGCGGGAATGAACAGGATGCAGTGCCTTGGGCCCCGGACAATGCCTTCCGCTCATTTATACCCGGTTATTTTCCCGGCCCATTGGCTTATTGATTGACAAGCGATTTCCCATTCCCTAAAATATACTCAGCTGGTATAGTTTCGTGAGGTGGTTTATGGATATCAATCAGGCTACCGATTATGGATTTAGGGCCGTATTGTACTTAGCCCACCGGGACAGCCAGGAATGGGTGGATGCCCAGACCATTTCCGACCATGAGGTCATTCCCATCCGTTTCTTGCTCAAGATTATGCCTAGCTTGATAAAAGCCGGTATAGTCAAGTCACGGCGCGGGGTGCGAGGCGGTTATGCCCTGGCCCGGCAACCACAGGATATTAGTCTGCTGGATGTCATCCAGGCTATCGAAGGCCCGATATACCTTAACCGTTGCCTGGCAGACGTAGCCTATTGCAGCAAACGCAACGCCCCGGCTTGTGAGATCCACCGTGCCTTGGCCGATATTCAGGACCAGTTGGTGCTGGAATTAAGCCGCCGCAATTTCGCCCAGATGATGCCATGAAACCGTAGCTGGGAGACCCGATACATATTACCGGTCAGCTTGGTTCAGGGTTGCGCCGCCAGAATCTAAAACAAAAAGGAGGAGTATTTTATGTCGACAATGGATAATTTAGCAGCAGCATTCGCAGGTGAGTCCCAGGCCAATCGCAAGTATCTGGCCTTTTCCCAAAAGGCGCAGAAGGAGGGTTTTGAAAAGGTAGGCCGGTTGTTCAGTGTGGTTGCCGAGGCTGAAACCCTGCATGCATTGAAGCACCTGGGAGTCATGAAGCAGATCAACAGTACCGCGGACAACCTCAAGGCAGCGGTTGAAGGCGAGCACCATGAGTTTACCGAGATGTACCCGACCTTCTTGGAGGAGGCCGAGAGGGAAGGCAACGTTCAGGCCAAAACTTCCTTCCATTTCGCCAATGAAGTGGAAAAGGTTCATCACCAGCTATATGAAAAAGCCTTGGCCGCCGTGCTTAACAACCAGGACATGGATGTCCAAAAATTCTTCCTCTGCCCGGTGTGCGGATACGTTGAGGAAAATGAAGCCCCGGACCGCTGCCCCGTCTGCGGGGCCCCCGGCACCAGCTTCCGAGAGTATTAATCCCGAGCCCGGCGGTATCAGACCGCGCGGGACTTTGGCCAAAGAAGGGGCGAGGGGACTGGCAGATGCACCAGTCCCCTTTTTCTGTGGTGGCCGGCCGTTAAACGATCATCATATCCGCTTCTCGCGGCTGGCTCCCCATCTCTGGCGGGGTTTTTATCGGCCTATGAATGGCACGATGGCGCCATCAGATTTTTTGGCAGCCGTCACAATAATAGATGCTGCCGCCCAGATATGTCTCCTTCCTGATGGTGCCCTTGCATACCGGGCAGGTTCCTCCCACAGTCAGTTTACTGGCCTTGGTTTTATAACCCCCCGCCTGGCCCAAGAGATCCTTTTCCGTATCCCTCCCGCCCTGGGCCACCATCTCGGCCAGGGTATCCTTGACCGCTTCAAATAAAGCTTCCTTCTCATCCCCGGTCAAGGAACCAATCTTGCGTTTGGGGTGGATGCGAGCGTTGTAAAGAATATCCTGCAGCACTCCGTTGCCCAGCCCGGGGATACGCTGCCCGGTGGCCAGCCAGGCTTTGGCGCTCAGTTTGTCTGACTCTGGTCCATCCAGCAACGTTAGGAAATAACTGCGGTCGAACCCTATCTCCAATGGTGAAGGCTTCCAGACCGCGGCCAGGTAATAGGGATTGTCGAACTCACCATCCGGGAAACACCATAGGCCGCCATACATCTGCACTGAGGCACTGAGGGCGCTGCCATCCCCAAAGTCTATCAGCAGTTGATGCCGGGCCGGCCGCTTGCCACCCTTAGGATGGAAGCGCAGATTTACTCCGTCTCCGAATAAAAGGCGCGCCCGGCCGGCCTTA
>JBEHWJ010000056.1:0-14003 GCA_040217755.1 Syntrophomonadaceae bacterium
AGCCGATTCCACCAGGAATTGGGTCAGGATATCGCGGCGCCGGGCCCCTAAAGCCATCCGCACCCCTATCTCCCGGGTGCGTTCGGTGACCGAGACCAGCATGATGTTCATGATACCGATGCCTCCTACCAGCAAGGCGATTCCGGCCAGGGCGCCGAAAACCGCGGTTATGACGGACAGGATGGTGCTGAACTGCTTCAGCGCCTCTTCATTGGTCTGGGTCATGAAGCCCCCCTTGATCGAATGCCGCATTTCCAGGATGCGGATACTCTGCGCGGCGGCTGACTGCAGTTGGTCGCCGGTTTTCACCCGTGCCAGAGCCTGCTGGATATCCTTGTCGTCGTTCATGGCCAGCATGGTCTTGACCGGGATGTAGGTCGTGGTCTGCTCCATACCCAAGAGGGTAGCCTGTGGTTTGGTCACCCCGCAGACCTGGAAGGGGAGGCTGTTGATGCGCAGGGTCTTGCCTATCACGTCGCTGCCCGGGCCGAACAGGTCGTCAGCCACCTTCTGGCTGATCACCGCTACCCGCCGTCCCACTTGGTTTTCCGCCTCGCTGAAAAAACGCCCCTGGTTGAATCCCATCCGGTCCACCTTGATATAATCGGGACTGGTTCCTATGAGCGTACTGGATTTCTTGGCCCGGCTGGTTTCCATTACGGCCGCAGTGTAGGAAATGGGGACTACGAACTCGATGCTGTCAAGGGTGGTCTCGAGCAGCTGGCAGTCTTCCAGGGTCAGCCGTCCTCTTCGGCCATCTTCGTTGGTTATCGCCATCAGGGTATAGGAATTGGCCCCCATCCCCTCCACTTGCTGGGCTACCTGTTTGTTTAGGCTTTGCCCCAGGGTGACGATGATGATGACAAACATGACCCCGATGATCATGCCCAGCATGGTCAGGGCGGAGCGCAGTCTATTGACCCAGACACCCTCCAGGGCCAGGGCGATCATCTCTCCGAATCTCATACCGGGTCTCCTTGTTCCTGCCGCCACTTTTCCAGCAGGTTTCGGGCGTCCTGCGGCTGTTCCATCTTCTCGCTGTGAACTAGGCGCCCGTCGAAAAAATATACGATCCGCCGGGCCTGCTGGGCTACCTCCGGTTCGTGGGTGACCAGGATGATAGTGCTGCCCTGGCGGTGCAAGTCTTGAAACAGGGTCATTATTTCCTGGCTGGAAGCACTGTCCAGGTTGCCGGTAGGTTCGTCCGCCAGCAATAGGCGGGGCCGATTGATCATGGCCCGGGCGATGGCCACACGCTGCTTCTGGCCGCCGGAAAGCTCGTTGGGGAGGTGGCGGGCATGGCTCAGCAAACCCACTCTATCCAGGGCCACAGAGGCCAGCGCCTGTCTTTCGCCCCGGCTCGCTCCCGCATAAACCAGCGGCAGCTCGACATTGCGTTGGGTATTAAGTCGGGGCAGCAGGTTGAAATTCTGAAAAACGAAACCGATCTTGCCATTGCGCAAGGCGGCCAGTTGGTCCTCATCCAGGCTGCCGGTATCGACTCCATCCAGGAAATAGTTGCCCCCGGTGGGCCGGTCCAACAGGCCCAGGATGTTCATCAAAGTGGATTTGCCGGAGCCGGATGGCCCCATCACCGCCATAAAATCCCCGTCTTCTACCGTCATGGTTACATCTTTGAGTGCTTCCACCATCAGGACGCCGGTATTATAAGTTTTGGATAGGTTTTCGATGGTGATCATCGTATCCGTACCTTACTCCCATCCTTAAGCTGGGCGGGAGGATTGATCACTACCTGATCATCTCTGGCCAGACCTGATTTTATCTCGATGGTCATGCCGTCGCTGATGCCGGTCTTCACCGGAACCAAATGGGCCAGGCGGTCCTTGACGACATAGACGCTGGGACCCTCCTCCTTCTCCATCAGGGCTTCGATGGGTATAACCAGGGCCTGGCTCTCGGCGGTGACGATGTCCAGGTCCACATTATAACCGGGCAGTAATTGGGAACCATCTTCCACTGCCACGACCACCGGCAGGAAGGTGTCCTCCTGATTGGTCTTGACCTTGTTGATAACCTCCATCCCCACCTGGGTGATTCTTCCCTGGTAGGTTTGATCCGGAAAAGCATTGCCGCTGATAGTCACGGCTTGGCCGGCCTTGATCTTGGCGGATTCGCTTTCGGTCACATCGGCCCGGATGCTCAGGGCGCCAAGGCTGCCGATGGTCAGCAGGGGAGTATTCTCGGTGATCTGGTCTCCCTGGTGGACGCTGATGGATAATATTTGCCCATTCCGGGGGCATACCCGGCCTTGAGCGGTCTGCTTCTGCACCGTTTCCAGCTGCAGTCGGGCCGCCTCCAGGTTGGCCTGCAGTGATTGCAGATGCAGCGGGGCAGCATCCTGAGCCCGCTGCAGGTCAGCCCGGGCTTTGTCATAGGCTGCCTGGCTGTCCTTACAGCTGGCTTCAGCCCGATCTAAATCGACCTTGGGCACCGCCCCCTGCTGGAACAATATCCGGGTGCGTTCCAGGGCCTGCGCATCCTGGTCATATCTGTTTTGGGCCTGAGCGCAGGCATACTGAGCGGTCAGCACCTCCGCTGTCTGATCACCGGAACCGGCTTGGTGCAGGCTCGCCTCCGCCGCTGCCAGGTTGGCCCGGGCGGTTGCCAGCCGCTGCTCAGCGTTGGGCACATGGATATCCATTAAAACCTGTCCGGTTTCCACCTTATCTCCCATCTGCACATGGACCGTCTCCACGGTTCCAGTCACTTCACTGAGGATTATCTCCCGGTCGGTCGCGGCCACCTTGCCGGAAGCCGGCACCTTCTCCACCAGGTGCTGTTCGCTGACCGCGGCGACCGATACTTTTATCACATCCTTATTCATGACCCGGTAGATATTCAGGCCCACCACTATCAAAACCAACAGTATCGCTCCAGCCACCAGGAATCGTTTTTTGGGCGACCGGGCAGAGCTGATGGGGGCGGCGGGGATATTATCGGTTGATACCTGTCCTGACAAAGATTACCCTCCTCTCTCGGCCCCGGCTGACAACCGATGGTCTATACCAATGCCGGGTTCTTGGCCAGCAGGGCCAGGATCACCATATAGATGATTCCCAATACCCCCAGGTAGATGGCCAGTCCCCGGGGCTTCTTTTTCATGGCGATGGCTCCGCCCAGGATAAGCAGGATAAATCCCCAGATCCTGAACAATTCGAACTGCTGCAGCAGGCGGTAAACGAAACTGCCGGCATCACCATTTACCCAGAATAATGCCAGGCTGGTATTGATCTGCATGTAAGCTTCAAACCCTATGAGCTTGACCAACCCGGTGGCGATGAAAGATTTTATAAGCGATGGTATCCCCGCAAAAATCGCTACCGAGAACAATTGCTTAAAGGTTGCCGCTCCCACCACCAGCTGGTTGTATAAGGCCAGCAGGCCGGCCTCAACCAGCCAGACCATGGGTAAAGCGACGATGATGCCGATGATGGCTCCGGGGACGAAGAGCTTCATAGCCAGGGCGATCTGCTCCGGGCTTTGCCCGCTGGCCGCCAGGGTCTGCTCGGTGAAGGCCTTGGTCTCCGGCAGCATGATAACGTTTAGGATTAGGCTGATAGCGATAAACACCAAGCCCGGCCATAGTATGGTGGGATGGAAAGCGATGTCAGTAAAAGCCTGAGCTGGGGAGGTCACGACCTTCCTCAATCTTTCTGCCAAAGACATCGTGGTTTCTTCCACTCGAACCCCCCCTTTTTTTTTAAAACAATTACCTCTTTTCGACATCCGGACCCTTTATTCCTTTATGCAGTCAATGAATAACCCCCCGGCCAAACGGTCACGGCAGGGTAAGCCCCCCGGGCTGGACCATGGGGGAGCTCCTCCTCTTACTCGCTTATTGATTTAGATGAGATTATAATGAAATCAGAGCCAAATAATTCGATAGGCGGTTACCGTTGCCGTTGTCTGTCTATCAGGAGGTGGGGAAGATGAACAGTTTTGTCCGGTCGGTCTCCCAGGTTATGAAGGGTGCGGCCCAGGCATTCCAGACCTTTCCGGCCGCGATCGGGTGCGCGTTGGCCTTTGCTGTTGTGACCATAGTCAGGATCCACATGGATTGGCCCCAGCAGGAGGCATATAATTTCCTGTTGAACTGCCTGCACTGGGCCCTGGGGCTGGGTGCGGTATTCAGCCTGGCGGCCATAACCTATGCCCAGAGCCGCTATGCTGCGGCCCGGGCTTTCTTGTATGCCAATCTTTCCGGGGTGGCCGCGGCGGTGGTCGCTTTCCTGCTGCTTTACTACTTCGGCGGGCTTGACCCCAGTGTGACGGGAGCCCGTTTCGTGGTCGTCTCCAATTTATCGGCAGCCCGGATGTCGGTGGCCATAGCCGTCAGTTTCCTGGCTTTCATTTATTTTGCTGGCTACCCTCGTGAAGTATCGGACTTCGCCCGTTCTTTCTTCATGACCCATAAAGCATTTTTCATAGCCCTGATCTACGGCGGGGTGCTTATGTCCGGCACCTCCGGAGTGGCCGGCGCCATCCAGGCCCTGCTCTGGGAGGGGATGAGCGAGAAGGTCTACATGTACCTGGCCACCCTGACCGGCTTCCTGGCCTTCACCATCTTCGTCGGCTACTTTCCTGATTTCCGCCCGGGGGCTGATACTGAGCGCCGCGAAGTGACCCAGGCGCAGCCCCGTTTCGTGGAGGTGCTGCTGGAATACATCCTGGTCCCGGTGATGCTGGCCCTGACCGTGGTCCTCCTGTTGTGGGCCGGCCGCACCGTGCTGGGAGGGATGCACGCCCCCTTCTTCCAACTATCAGGCATAGCGACCTCTTATACGGTGGGCGGGATCTGGCTCTACATCCTGGTGACCCATAACCAGAGCGGCCTGGCCAAATTCTATCGCCGCGTTTATCCTATCGCCGCCTTGATCATCCTGGTTTTCGAGGCCTGGGCCCTGGTGCTGCAGCTGGAGAAATCAGGTCTGAAAACAGCCGAGTATTCCTTCGCTATAGTATGGATTGTGGCTCTGGCAGCGGCCTTGTTGCTGATGTTCATCAAGGAGCGGGCTTATCCGGCCATCGTGGCTATGATCTGCACCTGCGCCATAATCACCGTATTGCCGGTGGTGGGGGCGCACGTGCTGCCGGTCAATGCCCAGCTGAACCGGCTGGAGACCATTTTAACCAGCCAGGGGATGCTGCAGGGGGATCAGGTCAATCCCGCCCCTACTCCGCCGGACCAGTCGGTGCGCGAGGCTGTCACCGATGCGGTCAGCTATATAGCCAACGCTCAGAATGTTAAAGTACCGGCTTGGTTTGATAAAAATCTCAATCAGCCCGACATATTTAAAAACAAATTTGGTTTTGAGATGACCTGGCCCCAGATGGAACCTCCCAAAGGGCCGCAGGGATATTTAGGGACCAACCTGTCGCTGCCTTCGCAGGGCATAGACATCAGTGACTACCACTGGGTGGTGCTCATGGGGCCCGCCGTTGAAAAGGGCCGGGCCTCGGCCACCGTGCAGGGAGCCCGGGGCCTGTACCGGGTGGATTGGGTCTCCGAGCCGCCCAACAGCGTTCCGCTGGTACGGGTGAGCTTGAATGACCGGGTCATCCTGGAGCAGGACCTCAACAGCTACATCGACCGGATAGAGGCCAAATACCCGTTGTCGGCAACCCCGCAGCACACCGCCACCGTCGATGATATGAGCCTCAGGCTGGAGTCACCCGAGGTCGACCTGCTGTTGCTGTTCAGCTATGTGGACCTCAGTGTCGATGTCCGCAACGACATCCATAACTACTGGTTCAACCTGAACGCCGTATATATGAACGAGAAACCGTAAAGGAAGCAGTTATGGGGATTAAAGTATTACCACAGACCAGGACCGGAATATGGGCGGTGGCACTATTTGCCGCCGCGGTCCTGCTGTTTTGGGCAGCTGTGGACTGGCCTGGACTGGCGCGCAGCCCCGATCTTCCCGACTTCAGGGTTGCGCCGGTCTTCGCCGGCTTGATGTATCTGGGCTTGGCTGCAGCTATAAGCGCCGCCCTGCTAGGATTAAGGAGCATCAGCCGCTATCACGAAAAGGCCCTCTTGGTCTATATATCTATTCCTCTGGGGGTCTTCTACCTGGTCGGCATAACCGTCATGCTGATAGCATTCCAGGTGGAAAAAATGGGGGGATTTCGATAGCTTATCGAATATCCCCTCGTTATTTTCAGACCCTGCGGGCCGCCTATGATTTGGAATTAAAATAGTAATAGTAGCCGATATACAGCGTTACCAGAATGCTTAGGGCCACTCCCAGCAGGTTGTACGGGTTGACCAGGACCTGCGGGCCCCAAACCGATCCCAGCAGTACCACCAGGGCGCTGCCCAGGGCGAAGGTGACATAAGCGTAATAAGCGGCCCGGCCGGCCACGAACCAGACCCTCTCGTCATATACCTTCATGCCCTGCGCCTCCAGGCGGCGGATCCGGGCCTGTTTGACAGCGGTGACGATGAAGACGGCGATAGCCCCTCCCATCAACCCGGCGCCAAAGGGAACCTCCCCGCTCATGGTCTGCCATAAGCCAATGCCGAACAGCAGGACCAGGATGATATAACTCAGCACGCCTCGGTTTCTGGTATCCACAATGATCACTCCTCTCCCTCTGCAAATATGAATACTGATTCGATCGGCAGTTTAAAAACCCGGGCCAAGCTGTAGGCCAGGCCGATGGACGGGTTGTACTTGCCCTTCTCCAACGAGATGATAGTTTGGCGGGAGACCCTCACCCGCGCGGCCAGCTCTTCCTGGGTGATCCCATGCTGCTCCCGCAATTCTCGCAGCCGGTTTTCCAAATTGACCACCTCCATTGTAAAGTAACCTTTACGTAAATATTATCGGCCCGTTGGCATAATGTCAAGTCAACTTTACAAAGAACCGATATAAGGATTCATTCGCTTATCGATATTTTTCAGATGGTCTCTTCATATAAATCCTGATATAAATCCTGGTTTCCAGCTATTTATGGTATCATTTGGGAAAGTCTTACTAACCCGCCGCAGCCATTTCTACAAGGGAGGGATTCCGATGAAAGAAAGTCTCAACATCTACAAAGAGGGCGACAAGATAATTATCGATGACGACCTTACGTACGCTGAACTTCCTTATACCGATGAACTCTGGCGCAAATTGGACGGCGAACAGACCTATGACGAAGATCTCGGCTGGCTTATCGATGGCATCGAGCTCAGTATCATCCTTGAGGAGGAGACCGATAAGGAGATGGAGAGCGTATTCATCGGCACCATCCAGGCGGATGGGATCGACGACCGCCGGGAGCTGTACGTGGTGGGCGAGGGGGACGTGTACAAGATAGTGGTAGTGGACGCCGGCGAGGACCCGGTCGACACTGAAATTATCTCAGAATCCCTTCGTGAGGCGGTGGTCAGGAGCACCGAGATCTGGAGCGATGATGAATCTGACCTGCAGCTCAGCGAAGAGGCGGAAGCATTACTGGAAGATTTGGAAGAACTGGATAAATAGACTTTAAGCCCGCCTTCGGGAGTCGCTGCATTCCGGATATGAGGGGGCCATAAATCCTCAGCGGTGAGGGAAGGTGGTCGGAGCTCTTCCGCAATGGCGCAATTTGGGAGAAGATGCGGTGGTTATCCGGTCAAAGCCAAAATATACATCTAATATGATTGCAATGGTATCGAAGCGAGAGGGATGATTGTGTAGATGGATAGTACCAAAATGAGCCTGGCCGATTTTGCCAATATTCCGGGGACGGATATAATGGAGCGGGGTCGGCGGTTATGCGAATTCATCGAGGACGCCAAAAGGCTCGACCAGTACCAGTGGCGCAGGGTAGCCCTGGATCCATCCGGACCGGTCAGGCGGGTCATTGATCGGCGGACCGGCAAGGTACTCGAAATGGTTTACCTGGCCTCCAATGATTATTTGAATCTCACCACTCACCCCAAAGTGGTTCAGGCCGGCATCGATGCCCTCCAGAGATATGGCGCCGGGGCAGGCAGTGTGCCGATGCTGGGCGGGACCCTGGACATTACCGTGGAGTTGGAGAAAAGAATCGCCCAATTCAAAGGGACCGAGTCGGCCATCATCTATACTTCGGGTTTTGGCTCCAACACCGGGACCCTGCTGAGCCTCCTGCACAAACAGGATGTGGCGGTGCTGGACCGGCTGGTCCATGCCAGCATCATCGATGGCTGCCAGAATACCAATATCAGAACCTTTAAGCATAACGACATGGATTCCCTGGAATCGGTTTTGAAGCGGGTCAAGAATAAATACGTCACCAAACTGGTAGCCGTCGATGGGGTTTATTCAATGGACGGGGACATCGCTCCGCTGGACCAGATAGTCGAGATCGCCCACCGGCACGGTGCATATGTGATGGTCGATGAAGCCCATGCCACTGGGGTGATAGGCAGGACCGGCAAAGGCACCCCCGAGCATTTTGGCCTGGAAGGCCAGGTCGATATCGTCGCCGGCACTTTTTCCAAGGCCCTTGGAGCGGTAGGCGGTTTCGTCGCCTCCAACCATTATGTGACCGAATTGCTGACCCACTACGCCCGCTCCTTTTTCTTCTCCACGGCCATGCCCCCTTCGGTGATAGGCTCCCTGCTGGCCGCCCTGGATGTCATCGAACAGGAGCCGGTCCATAAACAAAACCTGTGGAAAAACATAGAGTACTTCCGGGCTAATCTTCTCGATCTGGGCTTTAACATCGGCAATTCCCAGACCGCCATATTCCCGGTCATAGTCGGGGATGACTATAAGGTCCGGGAAGCGGCCCGGCGCCTCAACGAGATGGGTATCTATGTGAACCCGGTCCCCTATCCGGCGGTGCCGAAAAAGTTGGGCCGGATAAGGATGAGCCTCATGTCGTCACACACCCAGGAACACCTGGACCGGGCCTTGAATGCCCTGGAAGAGGTGGGCCGGGAATATGGCGTCATCGGTCCCAGGAAAGCCAAGCTCGCTGAGCCGGACCGCGGTGAAAAATAACTTGTCGTCCATGTCAACCTCCCGGTTCCACCCGTCCGGGGGGTTTTTTGATGTTTTTATCGCCGCCCGCCGAACTGTCCCGACCCTTATTTTGCGGCAATCAGCAGACATCTTCACTAAAATTCGACAGGAGATAACTCGATATTGGGCAGGAAAAGTAATATCCCATGACGAATAAATCATAAGTTGATTTTCTGAAGGTGATTAAAGTTGAAGTTCAAAGGTAAAGTGGTAGTCATCACCGGCGGCGCTTATGGCATCGGCAAATGCATGATGGAGCAGTTCATGCGGGCCGGGGCCCGGGTAGCAGTCATCGATATCGCCCCCGGACCCATCTACTGCGATTTTTATTATCGCGGGGATTTGGCGGATGAAAAGGTCCTGGAGGATTTCACCAGCCAGGTGATAGACAGATTCGGCAAGGTAGACTTCCTGATCAACAATGCAGCAGTGAGCCTATGGGGTATTTTATCCGACCTCAAATACGACGAGTTCATGTACGTCCTCCGGGTAGGGGTGGTGGCTCCTTATATGCTGACCAAACTGTTCCTGCCCTACTTTGACAAAGGCGCGGCCATAGTAAACATCTCTTCCACCCGCTCTTTTATGTCCCAGCCCGATACCGAGAGCTATTCCGCCGCCAAGGGAGGCTTATTCGCTCTGACCCACTCGCTGGCCATAAGCCTGTCCGGGCGGGTGAGAGTCAACTGTATCTCCCCGGGCTGGATCGATAAGACCGGCTCCGAGTGGAGCCTGGAAGACCGCGAGCAACACCCGGTGAAGAGGCTGGGGCGTCCCCTGGATGTCGCCCGGGTGGCCATGTTCCTGTGCAGTGAAGAGAGCAGCTTCATCACCGGCCAGGACATAGTGTTGGACGGCGGGATGAGCCGGCTGATGATATATAACGAGGACTTTGGCTGGAAGTATGAACCAGAACCGGGCGAAGCCAGTAATCGTCGCTAGCCTCGGAAGCGAATTGCATCGTTTCGTCAAGCCCGCTCAGTCGACGCGCTATCGGTATGCCTGTCTGGATCGGAGCGGATGCTTGAGAAAGGAAGAAAAGCTGCCCACCAGGGTTAAGCCCTGAAAGCGAAAATGATAACTTTCACAATAATTGACAATTGCTTGTCCCGGCAATATACTATATATGGAGCTCCAAGGAATCCCTAAGACAGAAGGTCTGGACGGAGCTGGAAGCAGAAACGGAACGTCGACAGCAGAACGGGTGCCGGTGAAGCGATTCACTATATCCAGGGAAGATCATCGGAAATGGAATATGATAGCCAGCGACACAACTATTCAAGGCGAGCGGAGAGTCAGCGATGGAGGGAAGCAAGTCGGGATGGAAGTGGAGGGAAGCTGAAGTAGACCAGGATAGGTGGGAATCCGGAAGACGAAGGCAGCCAGGGATGCTGAAGATGGGGAACGAAGCGGAAGGTGAGAAGAGACGGGAAGTTGAGAAAGGTTCGTTGGAGCTCCATTATTAGCGACAAAAAAAGGGATTTGCCGTCACCAGCGGCAGATCCCCTTTTTTTGCGTGGTGTGAACATATCTCTCGGCAGGCATCCGCGACTGAGAACGCTACGGTCCGGTTGCCCCTGGCTGTTCGGGGTCAGAAAACGATGAAGCCGGCCCTATCGGCCGGCTTGGTTATCGGGTACAGAGATGCGGTGGTCAGTTAGACCGCCGGTCTCAGGATTAACTTGCCCAGGGCCAACTCCCGGTTGGCACAGTATTTGTCCAGGGCGGTGACCACATACGATTCCCGGTACCGGGGCGGGGTCACGGTAACCGGCCACATGTGCTTGGCGATGATATCCCGCTCCACCTTGTTAAGAGGGAAGTGCTTCTCGGCATTGGCCAGGGCTATACCGGGATGGCGTAAACAATGAATGCCCTGGGCCGGTTTGGTCACCCGGGAATCATAGAAATAGAAGTCGTGCAGCAATCCGCCCCGGGCGGCTGACCGGTAGTCCAGGCCCAGCCTCTTGCAGACCACGAAACTGAGATACGATACATGCAGGCAATGCTCCAGCCTGGTTACATGATAATGGTGGGTGAAGTTATCCAATCCCCGTAAGATTTCACTGCAGGACACATCGCTGACGCAGTGATTGTACTCTTGCCGATTATCCAAGCTTATATTTAGGTTAAGTTTGTCAGTAATCAAATTAATCATCTTTTGAATTATAACAGCTGCGCTCCAGATTTGCATCAGAAAAGTGGAGCAAATACCCGTAATACCCCCTGGACAAATTTGGTATGGCGGGGACGGTTCTTCCAATCCGGCAGGCTCATCTCTTCGCTGACCGCAAAAATGTCCAGCATATCCTTTTTAATATCCTGCAGAACCGGAGCGCCGCTGATCCATACCCCGTTTTCGAAGTGGAGAAAGAAACTGCGATAATCCATGTTGATCGAGCCTATCACCGCGCTGTCATCGTCGCTCAGTATGATCTTGGCATGGATAAAGCCCGGGGTGTACTCATAGATCTTGACCCCCGCCTCCATTAAGACCCCGTAATTGGACCGGGTGACCATGTGTACGTACCAGTGGTCCCATAACCGGGGGGTGACGATGCGGACATCGATACCGCCTTTGGCCGCCATACACAGGATGTCCTGCATGGAGTGGTCGATGACCAGATAGGGGGTGGTGATCCACACATATTGGTGGGCTTGGGCGATTATCTGCAGGAAGACCTCTTCGGCCGGGTTGCTGGGATTGTTGACCGGTCCGTCCGCGAAGGGCTGGTAGAACCCCGGCGCGGGTATTCTTAGAGTGGGGCGGTAATGGGGATAATCGGACCGGGAATCGTATTCCGAATCCCACATCTGCAGGAAGGTCACGGTCAGACCCCAGACTGCCTGCCCCTCCAGGCGGATGGCGGTGTCCTTCCAGTGACCCAGCTTCTTGTCGAGGTTGACATATTCGTCGGCGATGTTGGTGCCGCCGGTGTAGCCGATATTCCCGTCGATGACGGTAATCTTCTGGTGGTTGCGGTAGTTTATAAACATCCTGAATATGTTGGAATGGAGGGGATTGAACATCATCACCTTAATGCCCTCGCGCCGCAATTCCCGCACAAAAGAATTGGATATCTTGGTGATGCTGCCCAGTTCATCCATGAGGATGCGGACGTCCACGCCCTCCTGCGCTTTACGGCGCAATATAGAGTGGATGCGGTCCCAGATGTGTCCCTCGGCGATTATGAAATATTCGATGAAAACAAACCGCCGGGCCTGTTCCAGGTCGATTATCAACTGCTCGAACTGATCCTCGCCGAGCGGATGATAGGTGGCCTGGGTATGATCGTAAATGGGAAAACCCTCTTTGATCAGATAGGTGCATAGACGCTGCTGGGCAGGGTGTTTCTGCAGGAAATCCTGGTAGACTCCGGGGTCCTGCTCCACGAAATAGTTGCTGTATTGAATGCTGCTGCGAATCCGGTGGCTCTTCCTATGGGTGAGTCCGGTGGTACCCCACAGCAGGAAGAGGATATAGCCGAATACCGGCATGGCCATCATAATGATCAGCCAGACGATAGTATAGGCCGAGCTGCGGTTCCGGGCCACCACAAAAGTGATGGTCACCGCCCCCAGCACTTCCAGCAGGAAGTAGAGGTAGAGGGTGTGAGACCGGAGGGTGTCGACCAGGTAGTATAACAGTCCCAATTGGGCCAGCAAAGCCAGGGCCACCATGACCACCTTCACGGTACCCTGGGTCCCGACTATTTTCTTGTTTCTCCGCGCGGCGGGGCCGTTTGCAACTGTCTCGCTCATCTTCTGTCCCCTTGCTGTGCTAGAAAAAAGGCTGAATTTACTGAAATGGTATCATATCTATATATTATTGCTTATCTTTTACGGCGAAGCAAAGCGGACTGCCTTACCGCCATCGCCGGGCATAACCTGTCCCCATCTATCCGGCGCGATGGGAGCATTTTTGCCTCTACACATCTATCGAACGGTCCGGCATCTCTGAATCCTGGGAATCTTCCGTTGGCTTCTGCATTTTCACAACCCCGCCCTGCTTTTTGTACTGACGCTGCAGATATAGAGGATATAAAATTGCCGTCAACACCGTGCTCCCCACCGCAAACACCAGGGTTATCATAAAGACCGGTGAGGACGGGTCGGTGATGGTATGGCCCAACAGGGTGTAGAGCAGCATATTCGGGAACAGGCCCAAGAGCGACCCCCGCAGGTAGGGGCGGAAAGGGGTGGCCAGGGCGCCCATGAACATGGAGGCCAGTTCCACAGGGATGACACCGGTAATCCGGAGTACAAAGGCAAATAGGGTGGGGTCCTGGTGTTGGAGGTAAACCACCGACTGCAGCCGGGGTTGATGCCGGTAAATCCGGTCTACCATGGCGGTCCCGTAGTAGCGGCCGGCGAAATAGGGCAGAGCGGCGGCCATCAATATCCCCAGGGAGTTGAGCAGCAGGGCCTCGACCGGGCTGAACATCAGTCCCCCGGCCATATAGAGCAATACGATCGGGACTAAAAATGCAAAGGTCTTTAAGAGGTACAGGATGAGCAGGGCCAGGGCGGCGGCGGAACTATGTTGCTCGATAGTTTGAACGAAGAAGTCCACGGTTAGTTGGTCGCGATAATGCAGGCTTACCAGGGCCAGGATCGCGATCAGGGCAGCCGAAAAAATCATCGGCCACTTGCCATTATAAGGTTTCAGTTGCCCGGATCGGTTCATAGCTGATCCCCCCCCAGCCGGTGATTTATGGTATGCCCAAGGTTTCAGGCAGTTTCCCGGCTCAGTCTGCCCTGGGCCCATACCCCCAGCCCGAACAGGAGCACCGTCGCCACACTGGCCACGGCCACCGCGGTATAATCCTGCTGGTAAAGATTGGAGCCGATATAAGCGGACAGGAGGATACCCGGAACCCGTGCCACGGTGGCGGTCAGCAGGAACTGGAGCGGATCGATGGGGGTGGCGCCCGCCGCATAGGTAAGGACATCCTTGGGCAACCCCGGTATCAGGAACAAGAGGAAGAGGATCAA
>JBEHWJ010000057.1:0-13683 GCA_040217755.1 Syntrophomonadaceae bacterium
AACGCCTATCTGCAATGGAGCGGAAGACGAGATTCGAACTCGCGACCCTCGCCTTGGCAAGGCGATGCTCTACCACTGAGCCACTTCCGCGCATGGTGCCTCGGGGCGGACTTGAACCACCGACACGCGGATTTTCAGTCCGCTGCTCTACCAACTGAGCTACCGAGGCGAGCAAACTGTACTCGCTCAAGACAAAAATATGGCGAAGCCGATGGGATTTGAACCCACGCTCTCCGGCTTGACAGGCCGGCATGTTAACCGCTACACCACGGCTCCGCAACGAAGTTTATTATATCATCAGGTTTGGTACTAGTCAACCGGGTTTCACCCAGTTTGTTTATCAGGAATGCTGGATGGTTGTATACTCCTGATTACCCGTCCCCTTATGTTATACTGGTGAATATCATTCTAACAGGGGTGACTGTTTATGAAATATCTGCTTATTTTGGCCGACGGCATGGCCGATTATAAGATAGCCGAGTTGGGTGACCGCACCCCGCTGCAGGCAGCCCGTACCCCCAACCTGGACCGCTTGGCCCTTTCGTCCGAGATCGGCCTGGTGCGGACCATACCGGAAGGTTTTCCCCCGGGCAGCGATGTGGCCAATCTCTCCATGATGGGTTATGCCCCGGAGCAATACTATACCGGCCGCTCGCCCTTGGAAGCGGTCAGCATGGGGGTGGAACTTGGTCCCAACGACCTGGCCATCCGCTGCAACCTGGTTACCGTGTCGGCCGAGCCGGAATATGGTGACAAGACAATGGTCGATTATTCTTCCGGGGAAATCTCCTCAGCCGAATCAGCGGTCCTGATTGCTGCCGTTAAGAAGGAGCTGGACAATGAACAATTCAGCTTCCATGCCGGTATAAGCTACCGCAACCTGTTGATTTGGAAAAACGGAGCGGGGAAATCCCTGCAGCTCACCCCCCCGCACGATATATCGGGCCGCAAGGTGGG
Organism: Syntrophomonadaceae bacterium; assembly: GCA_040217755.1. Lineage (GTDB taxonomy): Bacteria > Bacillota > Syntrophomonadia > Syntrophomonadales > Syntrophomonadaceae > PHAA01. The sequence goes on from JBEHWJ010000057.1 coordinate 958, forward strand.
AGGCTACCTTCCCCAGGGCGCTGACAGCAACCCGCTCCTGGAACTGATGGTTAAAAGCGAGAGGATTCTGGCCCAACACCCTATTAACGAGGAGCGCCGGGCCCGGGGGCACAACCCGGCCACCTCCATCTGGCTGTGGGGCCAGGGTACCCGGCCCGCCCTGGACAGTTTCCGGGACAAATACGGCATCCGGGGCTCGGTAGTGTCGGCGGTGGACCTGGTCAAAGGCCTGGGCATCTGTGCCGGGCTCAAGCCGGTCACGGTGGCCGGCGCCACCGGAGCCATCATCACCAATTTCGCCGGCAAGGCCGAAGCAGCGCTGAATGAACTTAAGCAGGGACAGGATTTCGTCTATCTGCATATCGAATCGCCCGACGAGGCCGGGCACCAGGGAGAATTGGAGAAGAAGATCTGGGCCATCGAACAGGTGGATAAAGAGGTGGTGGGACGGGTGATAGCTGCGCTTGACCAGTTCGACGACATCCGGATAATGATCGCACCCGACCACCCCACCCCGATAGCGGTGCGCACCCATACCAGCGAGCCGGTGCCATTCCTGATTTATGATAAAAACCATACCTATCCGTCTCCGCTCACCGTGTTTGACGAAGAGAGCGCTCTCTTGGGGAGATTTTATGAAAGTGGACCCCAACTGATGGAGCGTTTTATAAAAGGCTAAAACCGCTGAGGCCCGGGACGATGCCCGGGCCTCGCCCATTTTATCCGATCTTAAGGTAATCCAGTACCACCTGGCCCATCTCCTGTTTGGGGCAGACCGTCCGGTGCAGGATGGGCCTCTTCTCGATATCTCGCAGCGCCGCCGGTATCGGCTTGCCGGTATACTCCGCCAAGGCTTGGGCGATGGCGAATTCGTCCATACCCTGCAGCCGTTCCGATCCCATTATCGCTTCGGCCACGCTTTGGGAAAATTTATAGGGGCTGGCGGTGGAGACGATTATGGTTACCGCCTGGTCCCCGCTGCTGCGCACATATTTCCGGTAGACATCGACGCCCACCGCGGTATGGGTATCCAGCAGGTAACCGTTGTTTTCCCAGACGGAGCGGATGGTGGCCCTGGTCTCATCGTCGCTGGCATAACCGGCCCAGAAGGCGGCCTGTACCTGCGCCTTCACCTCTCGGTCCACTTCATAGTACCCCTGCGCTTGCAGGTCCTGCATCCAAGCCTTCACCTTGCCGGCATCATGTCCGGTCACCTCGAACAAAAGCCGTTCCAGGTTGGAGGAGATCAGTATATCCATCGATGGTGAAATGGTACGGGCAAAATCACGCCGGCGATCGTAAATCCCGCTATTGATGAAATCGGTCAGGACATAATTTATATTGGAAGCACATATCAGGCGCTTGATGGGGACACCCATCCGGCTGGCGTAGTATGCCGCCAGGATGTTACCGAAATTACCGGTCGGCACCACTACGTTCACTTCTTCACCGGCGCCGATGTGACCACCGGTTAGCAGGTCCGCATAAGCAGATACGTAGTAGACTACCTGGGGCACCAACCGGCCCCAATTGATGGAATTGGCGGACGACATCTTCATGCCATGGGCCGCCAGCTTGCCGATGAAGGCCGGATCGGCGAATATCTGCTTGACCCCGTTCTGGGCATCGTCGAAGTTGCCCTCTACCGCGGCCACCGTAACATTTTTCCCGGTCTGGGTTACCATCTGCCGCTTCTGCACTTGGCTGACCCCATCGACAGGATAAAAAACCACGATCCTTATCCCATCGACATCCTTAAATCCTTCCAGGGCGGCCTTGCCGGTATCCCCGGAGGTGGCCACCAGGATCACTATTTCATCCGTCTCGCCGGTCTTGGCGGCACTGGTGGTCATGAGGTGGGGAAGTATCTGCAGGGCCATGTCTTTAAAGGCACAGGTGGGGCCATGCCATAATTCCTGGACAAATACTCCTGCATCGAGCGGCACCAGCGGAGCTATCCGGGCATCATCGAAGCTCCCGGTATTGTATGCTGCATCGACACACCTGGCGATCTCAGCGGCCTCAAAATCCCGCAGATACAAGCCAAGAATCTGTCGGGCGCGCGCCTGGTAATTCATCCCGCCAAGGGAAGTCAGGGTTGCCGCGTCAATCCGGGGAACATAGTCGGGAACAAAAAGTCCGCCGTCAGGGGCTATCCCCATCTTGATGGCTTCAGCTGCGGAGACGGACCCGGCCTGCCCCCGGCTGCTGGAATACATCATCTGCCATACCTCCTCCAAGTCCAGCGCTTATATGCAACCGGAATATTTAATTATTCTACAATGAAAGACTATGCCGATAAAGCCCCGGTGCGGTAAAATTTACTCAAAACTGTCCGGATTTTGTATATGATATATTAAACGGCCCAATATAAGCTTAAGGCCAGGCAGGCCCGGGAGGAAGATTTATGCCCCAATTTATCGCGCTGGTTTTAATAATTGTCCTGGTGAAATTGCTGTACGATTATTTCAAGTCCGTCCCCGCCAAAGGCAAGCAGGCGCCGCAGGGTGACTTTATCGATATCAGCGAGAAATGGATAAATGCGGACCAGATGCCCTACAAAAAGAATGATTACCCCCTGCCTAACCGGGAACTCATGATTTTCAGGGCTTTCCAGGAACTTTTCAGGGACGGACTTTACACCGTCTTTCCGCATGTGCCGTTGACCGACCTGTTGTTAGTCCCCGCCGGGGCCGAAAACCGCCAGGAATATCTGCACCGTATCCGGGAGCGGAATGTCGATATGGTGGTATATGAGATGGAAGAACTCAAACCGGTCCTGATCATCAACCTCAGGTCGGCCGACAGTAACAAGCGCCAGCAGATAAGCGACCAGTTTACCGAAAATGCCTTGAAAACGGCCGGTTACAGATCCATAGCCGTTGATTTGAACGAGCTCCCCGGCCAGGAAGAACTGGTGTGGAAACTGAGGGCGGCCGGTTTGCAACTATGAACACCATCGCTCTCATAGCCCCTGGCGGCGGCCCGATAGAAAGGAGGAGAGCATGGATTTAACCAAGATCAACGGCAATACCTATTATATCCCCGCCCCCACCAATATCGGGGTATATGTATTCAAGGACAAATACACGCTGTTGATCGACAACGGCGATAACCAGCAGGGCCGCAGAATAGCCGGCGTACTGCAAGCCAACAATTTGAACGTCAAATATATCGTTAATACCCACAACCATATCGATCATGCCGGAGGCAACTCGTTTTTCCAGGAGCATTACCCCGGCAGCTGGTTCCTGGCCTCCCCGGAGGAGAGGCTGGTCCTTGAAAACGGTCATCTGTTTCCCACCTATCTGTATGGAGCCCATCCGCCCCGGGAACTGGCCCGCCACTTTCTGAAGGATAAGGGATTGCGGGTCGATGAAGTCCTGATCCCAGGTACCTGCAAGATAAACGAGGAGAGGTTCGAAGTGATCAGCCTGCCGGGCCATGCCCCCGGGTTGCTCGGAATCGGCACCCGGGACCGGGTCTGCTTCCTGGGCGACGCCCTCTTCAGCGAGGAGATCATAACCAAGTATTCGTATCCCTTCCTATATAATATCGAAGCTCAGCTGCACACCTACCAGGTGATCGATGAACTTGACTACGATTATTTCGTGCTGGGCCACGCCGAACGGGTCTATGACCGCGCTGGAATCCTGACGCTCAACCAGGCCAACCGTGACAATCTGGAATATTACCTGGACCTTATCAGGGATCTGCTGGCCCAGCCCCACACCCGGGAGGAACTCTTGGAGGAAGTCACCATCTTGGCCGAATTGCAGATGGACTTTAAGGAATACTATTATTCCCTTTCCACCATGGGCGCCATCGTAACCCACCTGTCAGATAAGGGTGAGCTGGAATACCAGTTGGAAAACGGCAAGCTATACTTCTACCGCCGCTAGATGCTTAACAGCCTTTTCCTTGTCATGAACGGGAGCCTTCCCCACTGGCTTCGGATGCGGGCAAGCGGTCGGCGGTAAAGCGGTGAACCTCTACCCCTGCCTGCGGGCCCCGTTGTCGATAAAGATCTTCTCCCACTCGTCCACATAAAACCCGGTGGCCCACTCCGCCATGATAACGCTGGTTCCTTCCTGCAGATCTGTTTCGCCCAGGGGGACACTGTCCAATTGTTCGCCGCTGATCCCAAAATAATACAATTTGCTGGCGGTTTTGATCACCGCGATATCCTTATTGGGAGAGGTGAACGCATCCACCGCATTGGGGACCCGATCTCTTATACTCTGCCAGCTGAGGTATAAGGTGTCATAGGATACCAAACTGTCGGGCGGAATACAATCGATATTGAAATCCACGTTTTCGGGCGTGCCGTTGTGGTGATAATTTATTCTCCCCTGCAGGTGCCAATGTCCATTGCTGCGGTTCATTCCAAAATTATCTTCGCCGCCCTCCTCTTCTATCAGTGTAATGCCCTGACTGTGCAGGGTCTGCAGCGCTTGTTGCCGGGCACTCAGATAAGCTGTTAACCCCGTATCTCCCAGCAAATCTGCAACCTTGATTCCAAGGGGTGACGATAGTTGATCAACCGGCAATACCTGCAGTCTATCTGAACCGCCATTATTCCGGGTAATGATTACATAATCATTGCCGATATAATCAACCACAATGCTTTGAGTATTGAAAGATGCCGCCTTGGCAGAGACATCATCTTTGATGCCCTTCAAATCATCTTTTATGACCACATTTTGCGCCCGCAATTCTGCTCCGCCTTGTTTGTATCCGCTTTTCATCTGCAGCTCCCAGAATCCGCTGCGGCGCGGGAAAAATATGCCTTCCCGGCTAAGAACCGGATGCAGATTTTTATTGTCGGCCGCTACCCAAACCGTCCTATAAGCATAGTCACCATGGGAGGGTATTCTAAGGCCGATAAAAACCCCGGAAATGCCAGAATTATCATAGTAGTCAGCATTGGCAACCTTTAAGTTCGCTGCCGTTGAGGGGTCATCAGCCCGGTCAGCAGCCTTATGAAGCAGCAGCACCTTATTTCGCACAAAGGAAATGACGGTGGCATCGTCAATTTTCATGAACTCGCCCAGATAATTAGCTTGGGCGAATACCGTAACAACATCCACGTTTTGGTTGATCGACGCCAGATAGCCGTCCAGAACGATTTGTCTGGTCATCAGATACTCCCTTGAATTAACCTTTTTTATTTTATAGGCGGGCTGGTGCCAGACATAACTGCCCAATATCACCAGCTGCCGGCTAAACTGAAGCGGAGCAGCCTCAAAAATAAGGCTGTCCGCACCCGAATAGCCTTCCGAAGCAAGTTCCTCCATCACTGCCCATTTTCCTTCCAATGGACAAGCATCATAGGCTGGCGGTAGGATTTTTCCCGCCGGCGTCAACGAAAGATTGGCGCACCCGCCCAACAGCGGAAGGAGTAATAATGCCAGTAATATCCTGCATTTATCAAGCATCCGGATTCTCCCCCCGGGGCAAAAGAATCACCACGTCGGTCCCCTGGTCCAACTGGCTCATTATCTCCAGCTTGCCGCCCATCAGGTTGACAGTCTCCTCGCAAATCGACAGCCCGATACCATTTTTGGAGGGCGAACTTTTTCCCTTATAGAACTTCTCCTTGACCATGGGCAGTTCGTCGGCTGCTATCCCGCAGCCACTATCGGATATGACAAACCTAAAACCCTCATCTTGAACCTCCGCTTTAAACTTAACGTATCCCCCGGGATGATTAAAATTAAAGGCATTGTCCAGAATATTGATGAATAGCTGTTTAAGCCGGTTGGCATCCGCATAGATACTGGGCAGGTTTTCAGGATAGACCACGGTAAAATCGATATTCTCCCGTACGGCTCGCGGTGTCAGTTGTTTACGCAGGTGTTCACAAAGACTGATCAGATTGACCTCTTCCGGGCTGAGTTTAACTCTGGCCGAGATAAATTTGGAGAAATCCAAAAGTTCCTCAACCATCCTGGTCAGCCGGTCACTCTCTTTCTCTATGATACTCAGACCGCTGTTCAGCATTTCTTTCTGCTGTAAGTTCTCATTCTGTAAGGTAATAGCCCATCCCTTAATGGAGGTCAGGGGCGTGCGCAAATCATGAGACACAGAGGAAATGAAATAATTTTTGAGTTGCTCTTTTTTTACGATTTCATCAGCCAGATAATTTAAGGTATCCGATAGTTCGCCAACTTCATCGTCCCGGGTTTTTCTGCTTCTAATTTGAAAATCCCCCGCCGCCATCCTCTGAGCCACAGATGTAACTTCCTGTAATGGCACCACGATGCTGTTGGCCAAAAAAATACTCATCGAACCAACGATGAGTACTACCAATATACCAATCAATATAAAGATCTGCTGGGTTTTGGCAATGTCCTGGTCGACGGCGCTTAATGAAGCCATAAACCGTAAGGCGCCTACGATTTCATTGCCTGATTTAAGCGGGTTGGCAACCGCCAAAACCTTTTGCCCGTTTAAGTAGCCTACCCATACTCCCGTATTGCCGCCCAGAGCCTCCTTAATGTCGCTGCCGGCCATGTCGGGTATAATGCTGCCTTGGGAATCCATAATAATATTGCCATCCTGGTCAGCAATCTGCACCTCGGCGTCGCTTTGGTTCCAGAATGCATCAACATTATAGAGCACATTGTCCTGCAGCGATGTATTAGCGAAATACCTGGTATACATATCGGTACAAATATTTAATTGATTGGTGAGGCTGCCTTCCAAACTTTTATAACCATTCTGTTTTACGATATAAATAAGCAATAATTCCAGAATCACAACCGTGCAAATAATCACCACCATGAAACTGGCTGCTAATCTTAATCTGATTCCTCTCATTATGTAATCCTACTGGGTTCCGCCTGCCATCGATAGCCGAACCCCCATACAGTTTTAATATATTCCGGCTCAGAGGGATTGTCTTCCAGCTTTTCCCGCAACCTTCGGATATGCACGTCCAAGGTCTTGGTCTCGCCAAAATAATCCTGTCCCCAGACGGCATTTAACATCTCATTGCGTTTAAGGGCCTTGCCCTGGTTTTCCATAAACATCTTGAGTAAAGCAAATTCGGTGGGCGTCAACTCAATTTCCATATCGTCTTTGAGAAATTTATTGGCCGCGATGTCTAACCGCAAATCATCGCATTTGAGCACATTATTCTCCACCCGGAGAATAGTCCGGCGCCTTAACAGGGCCTTGATGCGCGCTGTCAACTCCAAGGGATTAAAGGGTTTGATCATATAATCATCCGCACCCAGTTCAAGGCCCAGAATTTTATCGGTATCCTGGCTCTTGGCGGTAAGCATGATAATAAAGGTTTCGGGCCTCATTTCCCGAATCCGCTGGCAGACCTCAAACCCGCTGATTCCCGGCAGCATCAAATCCAATACCATAACGTCGGGTCTGAAGCTGCTCGACATGGCCAGGGCTTTCTCCCCCGTGTCCGCTTCTCTTACTTCGTAACCCACTGCACCAAGATTAACAGTAATCAAACGTCTGATTGATTCCTCATCTTCAACAACCAGAATTCTGTTTTTTGTGACTGTCATTGGACTCTCCATTCCAGATCCCAGCTCTATCAGGTATATCAAGGCTCAGGAGTAAGGGCATTGGCCAGCAGCGATACATAAGCTTTAACCCCGGCCGCTTCCACGTGTACCCCGTCCGCGCGAAAATATTCATTATGGCCGCGGCTGGCAGAATACCAATCCACCAGTTCTACATTGGGATACGTCTCGGCCATCTGGGCCAAGACTTGGTTTACCGAGCTTTCCCACGGTTTTGGAACCCGGGCATTGATTGCCACGATCCGTCTGCCATCGCCCAGCAAACCCAGGATATCCATGAACTGTTTTTCTGTAAATGCTCCATTTGCCCCCAGCTCGATTATAACCGTCTTCCCCAGGATACCATGGGCCTGGAGATTCTTAATAACCTGGGGAGCCTCATACATTTGCCGGCCAATGGCGGCATCCACTATGATATCAGGGAAAAGCATCTTTAGTTCAGCTTCCACCCCAACCATGACCGAATCGCCAATAACCGTGACTCCTTTGCCGGCAAATTCATGGTTCCGGTCCGCGTTCTGTTTAAACGTCTCCGCAGCCAAAGGGATCTCAGCGCCATTAGAACTATTTTCCCCAACCAGGGCCGAATCGTCAATAACCGTGATTTCTCTACCAATATTTACGTGGTTTTGGTCGGCGCCCTCATTCACCGTCTCAACAGCCGATGGGGCCTGAGGGCCATTGCCGTTACCCTCCTCCAAATCTGGCTGCAGGGCTGTCGTTACTGGTTCCCTCGTTCCAACCAATTCAGATGGCGAACCCTTTTGCTGCGCCTGACTGATCATCGTAAATCCGCTCACCGCCAATATAAGCGCACCAGAGATACATATTGCACGGGTTAGGGATACCTTGCCCCAAAAGGGACCCAACCTGGGCCGCAACCTTAAACCGTTGGCGAACTGCTCCCAATGCTGACTCCAGATACCGTGCCGAATCGGCTCCTCGATGAAGTACCACGAAATCGCGGCCAAAGAAATGCTCAAAACCGTTTGAGTAATCGCCAGACCAATATTTGGTCCGCCAGTATTGATAACCGGACTGGTTAAGATTATGACCGGGTAATGCCACAGATAGATCCCGTACGACCATACCCCCAGCCAGCGTAATGGCGATATCCCGAATAGCCTGCCCAAGCGGCTGGCGGGATGAGCCAGCACCGCTACCAGAACCGCAGCGATTACCGAAAATAACAACAGGCCACCGTAATAAAGGAATGATTGATATTGATTACTCCGCCAAATCATGGCCAATATGGCCAGCAGTGCTGCTCCCCCGGCTATATCCAGCGTCATACGCGGCCAAAGGGAAAGTCTGGCCGATAGCCGGCGACTGGGCCACAGCAGGGCCAGTACCGCACCAACAAGCAATGCAAAAGCCCGGGTATCGGTTCCATAATAAACCCGGTTGGGATCCAAACCAGGTTGATAAATGACTGCCATGGCGGCAGCAGAAGCAATGATCAAAGCTGAGATCAATCCGATCAAGCGGCCCCGCTGGTGGATATAGCGCAGTGCCAGTCCCAGCAACAATGGCCACAGCACGTAAAACTGCCCCTCCACCGACAAAGACCACAGGTGTCCTAAAGGCGAAGGAGGTCCGAAATTGGCGAAGTAAGAAACCTTATGAAATATCAACCACCAGTTGCTGGAATAGAAAGCAGCCGCCAGGACTTCATTCCATAACGCCGATAAGCGGCTGGGATCATAAAAAAACACCCAGACCATTACTCCGCCCAGCATGGTAAACATTGCCGGCCCCAGCCGCCGAATCCGGCCCCGCCAGAATTCCTTGAGATTCAGGCTGGCGGACAGGCTCCATTGGGAGAGCAAAATGTCGGTGATAAGATAACCGGACAGCACAAAGAAGATGCAAACCCCTAATAGCCCTCCGGGAGCCCAGGGCAGGTGCAAATGGTAAGCGATCACCGCCAGCACCGCCAGGGCCCGCAATCCATCCAGCCCCGGCATATAACGTCGGGAGTGGAGCTGGTCCCTTTCATTGCCCTGAGTAAGGCCTATATTTTCATCCCGTTCCATCGGTTACTTTCACCCACCCCAGTGTAATTCGGTATTCCTCGGCGCCTTATAATTGATCCAGCCGCGCCCTTTTTCATCACAATACCAACTTTCCCCGGAAATTGCGTTACGAAATGCTTAAGAAAGGTTACAAAAAAGTAATAATTGTAAAAATTATTCGAATTATGCGAGCGGTTTTTAGGGACCATCATAATAGTGCCTAAAAATCCACGTTTGGCGGAAAATACCGAAAATGATGCAACGATAGGAATTTGATAATTTTGCGAAATGATGTTACTCTATTTTAGAAAGAGGTGTGTTGATGTCGGTCGGTCGATAAGGTAATTATTTGTGTCACAGAAGCGGGATTTTGACCTGCTTATTTTGTGTACCCAAATGCCTTACGAAATGACTGGAGAAGTGTTTAGCCACACCTTTTCGCTTGTTTTGCAGCGTAGTGGGTAACTGCGCTTTTTTTATTGTCGCAAGGCTATTTGGTACGCATTATAACTTTGCGAAAGGATTTTTAAACCCATGGATATCAATTTAAAAAACTATGGATTGACTGAACGCTTTGAACAGGAATCAACCATGTATGACAGCCTGTTTATTGCCAGAGTTACCGAGCAACACCGTGAATTATACAAAGTTATCTGCGAACAAGGTGAAATAGATGTAAGTGTTTCAGGAAAACTTGCTTATAACGCAGACAGCCCAACCGCCTTTCCTGCCGTTGGGGATTGGGTGATGATTGACCGACTGGATGGAAAGGGCGGCAATGCAATTATCCATCATATCCTGCGCCGCAAAAGCGTTTTGGCGCGGCAATCTGCCGGTACAGAAAATACCGGACAAGTGATTGCCGCCAATATTGACACTATCTTCATTTGCATGTCGCTCAATGCAGATTTTAACCTTCGACGAATTGAACGATATTTAACGATCGCGTGGGATAGTATGGCTACCCCGGTTATCGTTCTGACAAAATCTGATTTGTGTGATAATTTACCACAAAAGCTGGATGAAATCTCCTCCGTGAGCATGGGCGTTGATGTTATTCACTGTTCTTCTGAAGACGGGAACGGGTACGAAGCAATTAACGCTTATATCGGACAAGGAAAGACAATTGCGTTTGTCGGTTCATCAGGAGTTGGCAAGTCTACACTTATTAACCGCCTTATGGGTCAAGAGGTGCTTGCAACAAAAGCGATACGGGAAGATGATGCCAAGGGCAGACATGCCACAACCCACCGCCAACTATTGCTATTGCCAAATGGCGGCATTGTCATAGACACGCCCGGTATGCGGGAGTTGCAGATTTATACGGGCAACCTGGCAAAAACCTTTGCAGATATTGAAGAAATTGCCGCCCAGTGTAAATTTGGTGACTGTTCTCACGGATCAGAGCCGGGCTGCGCTATTAGAGAAGCAATCGAAAATGGCGCTCTATCCGAAAAACGCTTTGAAAGCTATCAAAAATTGCAGCGGGAAGTATCATACGCGGGATTAAATGCCCGCCAGCTTGAAAACGAGAAACTTAATAGAATGTTCGGCGGCAAGGGCGAAATGAAACAATTAAAGAAGCATATTAAAGACAAGAACAATAGATAAAAAGCGAAAGGAGCAAAAAACCACTCCTTTTCTTTCGAAAAATGAAGTGGTCGTTTTTCAGGGAATTGCGGTCTCGAAAAGTCATTAGGTTTTTTGCTGTTCGGAGACCGGTAGAAATCCCTAGTTATCGGCAAATGGTCGGAGTGACTGGACTTGAACCAGCGGCCTCTACGTCCCCAACGTAGCGCTCATACCAAACTGAGCTACACCCCGACGCAAAGAATATTTTATATCACAATGAATATTTCGTCAAGCCGCCAGTATTTGCAGTGTTGGCAGTGTCGTTGGTCAGCGATAATGTCACGGTATAACTCATCAGGGAAAATGTCATCCCCCATAGATTTGGCTGCCGCGTACCTACTGCTTAAATCAAACCCTGGGGCTGCCGCTTCCAAGCCTTGACCTACTTTATTATCATCACCGATGTTTTGCTGTGGGCCGATACCCGCTGAGAAACACTGCCCATCAGGAAACCGGCAGCGGCGGTCCTCCCGATGTGCCCCATGATAATCAGATCCACCTTGTTGGTATCGGCATATTTGATGATTTCTTCGGCGGGATTGCCGCTCAACATCTCCGAGAAGAATTCGACCCTCTTCTCGCGGGCCATATCCCGGCATCTGTCCAGGACCTCCTGGAAGGACCCGGTCCAGGCGTAGATAGCCTCCGTCATCAATGGAGTCGGGGCATCGGCAACGTTGTCTATGTCGCTCAGAAGCGAATAGTTTATCACCGATACCGCCAAAAGCTGGGCTTGATAGACCCGGGCCAGATCCACCGCCTGGGTCATCACCCGGTCGGCAATTTTGGAATTGTCCAGAGCTACCAGAATCTTCTTGATCAAATCAATTCCCTCCTAAAAAACGAATTCTATAAGTCTGAGTTGTCTGTCTTTCATTATAATATAAGATTTGCCTAAATAGCTCAAACCAAGGCGCTCACAACGATAAATCAGGCCGCGCTTTCAAACGGGATCTCAAGTTAAGCATCCCGGTCGGCTTTATTTATCAGCCATCGATAAATCCCCCTTCAATGGCTGCTTACTTGTTCTACCATAAGACTGGCGATAGTCCTGACCGACGGATGTCCTATTGCGATGACACTATGATTGATTTCAGCACGTTTTAACTTATCTATGTATATTTGAAACGGATATCTTGACATTGTCAATTAACACGAACCGGAATACATAGCGACCTGTTTTAGTCCCCCTGGCGTAAAAAAAGAGGGCTTCTGCCCTCTTCATCCCTTGTTTTCTTCATTTATTCTTTGAATTTTCTAAGCATGGGTTACCTAATCACCTTAATGACCCTTTTTTATAAACTTTTAAAGTAAAATATATGCTGGTCTATTCGCTTTCTTCCAAGTGGAAGGCCGCGTGCAGGGCCTTGACCGCATCTTCTATCCGGTCTTCGTCGATTATGCAGGATATCTTGATCTCAGAAGTGCTGATCATATGGATGTTGATATCCTGGCGGGCCAAGGCGTCGAACATGGCCGCGGCCACCCCCAGATTGCTCTGCATCCCCGCTCCCACGATGGATATCTTG
>JBEHWJ010000058.1:0-13609 GCA_040217755.1 Syntrophomonadaceae bacterium
CACTCCGGGATATGGGATTCGAGGCCCCCACCGAGGTACAAGCCCGAGCCATCCCGCCCATCCTCAACGGCGAAGACCTTATAGTCATGGCCAAAACCGGCACCGGTAAAACCGCGGTTTTCGGCGTCCCCATCCTGCAGATGACCGATCCCGACACATCTGGACCGCTGGCGCTTATCCTTACCCCTACCCGGGAACTGGCCGTGCAGGTGGACAACGACCTGAAATTGATGGCCAAGCACCTGCCCCACAGGACTACCGCCGTCTATGGCCAGCACAACATCAATGTGGAAATCGAAGCCCTAAAAAAAGGGGTCACCATCGTGACCGGGACCCCGGGCAGGGTTTTTGATCATATCAGCCACGGTTCACTCAAGACCAAAAGCATCCGTTTCCTGGTCCTGGATGAAGCCGACCGCATGCTGGATATGGGGTTCATGGATCAGGTCCGCCGTATTATCAGGACCGTCCCCAAAAACCGGACCACCCTGGTTTTCTCGGCTACCATCCCCCCAGATATTCAGAAAATCTGCCGGGATAACATGAAGCACCCGGATACCATCGAGATAGAATCACCGACCATGACCGTGGACACCATTCAGCAAATGTACTACCGGGTCAGCGAAAGGGAAAAAAACGAGACACTGCATCGTATCCTGTGGCTGGAACAGCCCGAGAGTTGCATGATCTTCTGCAATATGCGGGTGACCGTGGACCGGGTACAGCGCTTTTTATCCAACCACGGCTATGATTCTCAAGCCCTGCATGGCGACATCCCCCAGGTCAAACGCCTTAAAACCCTGCAGCAGTTCAAAGAAGGCAAATTTTCGCTGTTGGTGGCCACCGACGTTGCCGGACGCGGCATCCATATCGACGACCTGAGTCTGGTTATCAACTATGACGTCCCCAACGAACTTGACAATTATGTACACCGTATCGGCCGCACCGGCCGGGCCGGGAGCGGGGGGCACGCAGTGACCCTGGTTACCAGCGAGGATATCATGACCCTCTACGAGGTCGAGGAGCATATCGGCTGCCTTATCGAGGAAGCGGAAATACCGCCAGAGCAATATTTTACCCAGAACCGGGAATCCATCGACAGATGGATTAAGGCCCATGGGCGCAAAGGCCTTCCCAAAGAGGAGCAGGTCCAGCCCAAATCCAAAGACCGCCAATCCAAACCCAAAGACGACCAACGCCAACGCAGTCGGTCCAGATCCCGCCAAGGCAGCAAGAACCAGGAAGAACGGCAATTGAAGGCGGTGCCGGATCCCCACCCCCCCAAGCTGACGGTAGTGCCCCCGCCCCAACCGGTGCCGGAAAAGACCAAGGTCGTCCCCCTGCCGGTACAGGAGAGCAAAACTCCGCCGCCCCCGCGAACTGCAGAGGACCTTCCAGCGAAGGGGGGCGAGGTTAGCAGGGGTTTCTTGAAGCGTATGATGAAACGGTTATTGGGCAAAACCCAAGACGAGTAAGTTACGCGAAGGTGGGATAGGGTTGGGCGGCTACGGGCCCTGAACACCGATCCCGGTCAAGGGTCACTTGTATATCTCCCAGAAGTCATGAAAGGCGGGCGGTCCCCCCGCTACCAGGGTAGACCGGTCATTGAAATGTAATCGCGTGCCCTCCATGGTCGACAGCAGACCACCGGCTTCGGTCACTATCAGTGCGGCGGCGGCATAATCCCAGGGATAAAGCATCATCTCATAAAAAAGGTCGCAGCGCCCGCAGGCCACATAACAGAGATCCAAAGCGGCTGAACCGCTGCGGCGTATGTCCAGGGCATTTTGGTAAAGGAGCCGGGCCAGGGAAAAAGTGGCGTCGGCTCTTGTCTTGTCGTAAGGTGAAGTCCCAAAGCAGACCAGTCCATCCCGCAGGCGCCGCTGGCTGACCTGAATCGGCCGGCCGTTAAGCCAGGCTCCCTCACCCGCCTGGGCATAAAATAGTTCATCCATATAGGGATTGTAAACCAGCCCGGTGATGATTTGCTCGCCCTGGGCCAGAGCGATCGAGACCGCACTATGATGATAGTCCCAGGTAAAGTTGGCGGTCCCGTCAATAGGATCGACAATGAAACAGAACTTCTCGGCCTCCCGTTTCTGCAGGCCGCTTTCCTCACCTATGAACTGGGCTTCCGGCAGCACCAGGGCCAGTTCCTGGCGCAGTAAATCCTCGACCGCGGTATCGTAATTGGTCCGCAAGTCCCCCCGGCCCGATTTCACCTCGATATCGGCATGCTCGAGGTCGGCCGTCCGGATCATCCCGCCCGCTTTTTTTATGATTGTGGCCAGGCCTTCTAACAGCATATATCCCACCTTTTATGATTCAACACTTTTATAATTCCGCTCCGAATCGCCGCGCATTTCACCAACCCGGGCCGTCCTGCCCCCATCTAGCTTTCTTCGAGTATTTCTCTCTTGCGCACATCGTTTTTCAAAAGTATGTAAAGCACGGCAGTAAGGGGCACCCCCAGCAAGATCCCCAGGGGCCCGGCCAGGCCGCTGCCCACTATGGTGGCGAGAAGCACCCAAATGCCGGGCAGGCCCAGGCTTCCCCCCACTACCCGCGGGTAGATGAGGTGTCCCTCCAACTGTTGCAGTACCACCAGGAAGACGATGAACCACAAGGCCTGGACCGGGGAGATCAAGGCCAGGACCAATACGGCCAGGGTCCCGCCGATATATGCGCCGACCATGGGTATAAGAGCGGTAACCCCGACCACGGTACTGATCATAAGGGGATATTCAAAGCCCAGCAAGGCCATGCCCAGGAAGCAAGAAACGCCTATTATGACGGCTTCGGTCAATTGCCCGTAGATGAAGTTGTTGAATACCTCCACGGTCAGGTGGTACACGTAAACCAGTTTGTGATACAGATCAGGGGGCAGATAGCTCCGGCAGACCCGCTTGCAGTTGTTGAGAATAGTCTCTTTGCCTGCCAAGAGGTAGATTGAAAATATAAAGGCGATGAAGATGTTGAACAGGAAGCTGATAACGCCGAAAGTAATCCCGACTATCGAAGAAAACACCCCGGACAGGTTCTTGGTAAAACCCTGTATCGAGTCCAGCATTTGGTTGCTCAGAGCCGCAAGGTCGATGCTTTGCATTCGCAGCATCTCGGTGATGCGGTCGATCGATGCCTGGGATTCGGCTGCATAGATACTCATCCGCTGGATGAACTGCTGGCTGCTGTCGATTATCTGGGGGACCACGAACATGGTGAAGGTAAAGATGATCAGAAGCAGCAAGAGGTAAGTAAGCAACACCGCCAGTCCCCGGTTCAGGGTGGGCATTTTGCGCTTAAGGCCCAGGCGGGCGTCTATATACATACAAGGCCGGTTCAGTATAAACGCGATAGCAACGCCTATAATCAAGGCTTTAAAAAAGGATGCGAAGGTAGTCAATCCCTGCCAGACCAGGCCAGCATTGACCACCAAACCGGCCATAAAGGCGGCAAAGGCTATCAGCAACATTATTTGCTTAACCAATCGGCTTTTTATCGCGACCATCTCCTGCAGTTAATGGTGTTATTATTTCTCTCCGGTTGGATTATGATTCCATCTGTCCCATTTTAGCAGTTCCCGGCATGAATAGAAACCAAGCCGCTGGGACCATCCTGCCATTATTTGCTGGCCTATTGGCGGTTGCTTTTGACCAAAGCAGCTATTATAATGTAGTCAAGGTGGCGGAGAGATTAATTAACTCGGATGGTTATCCCCAGGTTTTTAGTTTCCTTCCACGTATGTTAAGGTTCAGTTAACCTTGGAACCCTTCGCAAGAAACCAGGTTCAGGAAAGATTCGGATCCAACCCTCCGCATTGGCGTCCTGTACAGGATAAAGTGAGGTTTTTAGGTTTTTGCAAGACACAGTCTGACTCCGCCACCTTTTTAATGTGGTCGACGTTGCTCCTCCAGGTTTACTGGAGGAGTTCTTATTTTGGGGCCTTATGGCTGAAAGCTCAAGAATCCATCGTCGTCTTCGTCCCCTTCCTCGCAATTACTGGGCCCCGGTTCGCGGCATGGTACGGTCGAGGCCTCATGGCACACTACCCAGGCCGGTTCGGCATGGACGTCGGCACCGAAGTGGACCGGAACCTCTACGCATATCTCCTGAGTGAAGACGAAGTAACATATATCGTCACCGGTTGTATCGCAGTATTCATCATTGTATCCATCGAAGTCCTTATAATCGTCGTAAAAGTCATATTTGCAGCCGCGTTTCCCGCATCTGACATCCTTTAACACCGGTTGGGAATTGCAGTAGGTTCTGGGTTTGCCGGCGGCCGAAAAGGGTTTGACCGTTAACGGTACACTCACGGTAGCTTTTTGATAAGCTTTGCTGGTACAGTTGGTATGCCGCCCCAATGGCTCTGATTTGATGGGTTCGGACACTGAGCGGGCCACGTCCGGATTAGGTTTAAACCTTGCTGGATCCTTATCGATTCCATATGAGGGTGGACCCTTATTGATTCTATATGAGGTACAATATCCGGTTCGCTTTTTATGCATGCTTCAATCACCTCCATCTGCTCCTTCTCCTAGTCAATATCATATTCGTCATATTTTTACTTGGTTACACCACCAGGTTGGCCGCTGGCACCGTACACCCAGTTGACCGCATTGAAAAAGGCTTCCCCGCCGATAAGGCAAGGAAACCCTTGATGATATCTTTCGATATCTTGACCCTCAATATACTTTTTTAGATACGGTCGCTGGGATTATCAATTAGGGTATTCAATCGGTGGCGATGGGGGTGGTTTCGTTTTACTGGAGCACATTGGGCTCGACATCGTTACGGCTTTCTTCGACCGGTTTCAGGTAGTTCAGGGCCGGGCCTTCCACAATGGCTCCATCCGGGGCGAATCGCGACCCGTGGCAGGGGCAGTCCCAGGTCCGCTCCGCATTGTTCCAGCCCAGTTCACAACCCATGTGGGTACAGGTAATGTCCATCAGGTGCAATTGGTCGTCTTCATCCCGGTAGGCCCCGGTCTTTTCGCCCTGCCATTTGATCACCCGGGCTTCACCGGCGGCCACCTCGGTTTCCCCGGATTTTATGCTGATTTTGCCGGCCACATAATGTTTGGCCACATCGGCATTCTGGACCACCAATTCTCCCAAGGCCGGGAAGCGGGAAGGATCATATACCTCAGTCCAGGGGTTCTCTCCTTTTACGATCAGGTCTCTCAGTATAATAGCCGAGGCGGTGCTGTTGGTCATGCCCCATTTATTGAAACCGGTGGCGACATAGAGGCCCGGCTCCGCTCTGGTCAACCGGCCTACATAGGGTATATAGTCGAGGGTCATGCAGTCCTGAGTGGACCACTGGTAAGGGATAGCGGTCACCCGGAAAGTTTCTCGGGCCCATTTGACCAGATTCGAATAATGTTGACTGGTATCATCAGCCTGACCGGTCTTGTGGCCTTCACCCCCCACTAGCACCAGTTCCCCATCTTGGTATGGCTGGGTGCGCAGCGAGCGGACCGGGTCTTCGGCGGAGATGTACATGCCCCAGGGCAGTTTATCCTCCATGGTAACCCCCAATGCGTAGGAGCGAGATACATAAATACGGGCGAAATAGTACCCTCCCCCGTCGTAAAACGGGAAATGGGTGGCAATAATCACTTGGCCGGCCCGGACCTTGTGGCCGGAATGGGTTACCACCAGGTATTTATCCTCCCCTTCCCGCTCGATGTTCATAGCCCGGGTCTGTTCGAATATCCTGGTGCCGCTGTCAGTCGCCTTTTGGGTGAGAACGTCGAGGTATTTGAGGGGGTGGAACTGGGCCTGGTTATGGAAACGCACCGCCGCCTTTACTGGGAAGGGCAGGTGCAGTTCCTCGGTGAATTCGGCCTTTATACCGAGGCTGCAGGCCGCTCGGACCTCATCTTCTATATCCTGGATATACTTGTCCGACTGGGTATAAACATGGGCTGGCATCTCCATAAAATCACACTGGATATCGTTTTCTTTGACTATGTCCCTGATGGTACGGATGGCAGTCTCATTGGCTTGGGCATACTGACCAGCCTTTTCCTCGCCCATCTTTTTCTTGATCGAAGCATAGATGAGGGAATGCTGGGAAGTTATCTTGGCGGTGGTGTGCCCGGTGGTGCCGTGCAGGATACGGTCGGCCTCGATGATGGCGGTGGTCAAATCTTCCCGGCCCAACAGGTAGGCGCAGGTGATGCCCACCATCCCCCCGCCGACGATGGCCACATCGACTTCGATATCCTCGTCCAGGCCCGGGTACTGGGGCCGGGAGGTGGAATCCAACCAGTAGGGGTGGTTCGGTTCAGTATATTTATCGCTGCCTATCTCGATCACTCCTTTATTCGTAAGTCTGATATCCAATTTAGTTTGAGTCAGCAGCCACAAATGTATGAGTGTTTTCCGCCTAAAATGTAAATTTCATATTTCGATCCGAAATCTTATCGACGGGGGATTGAACCATCCAGCCGATAAAGATCTCGGCCCGGCTCGGTTGGCAATGCATTGGACCCGGCGGCCCATCCCGCCGGGCCTGATAATAAACCCGCGACTTCGATACTATGGCCAACCGGCGCTTGGAAATGGTAAATTATAACCAGCAGTATCTTGGCAGCCCCTCCCGTAAACGACCGCAGGATGGAGGTAAAAGAGATGTTTACCATATACGATCCCGATAAACAGAGATGGCCTATCAAGGTGTGGCTGGAAGGCGTGGACCAGATCGAGGCCGAGTGCCTCCAGCAGGCGATGAACCTGGCCAACCTCCCCTTTATCCATAAATGGGTGGCATTGATGCCCGACACCCATTCCGGTTACGGCATGCCCATCGGCGGGGTGATCGCCACTGAAAATGTCATAATCCCCAATGCAGTAGGAGTCGATATCGGCTGCGGGATGATCTTCATCCAGACCGACATACCGGTAGAGGCCTTGGTCTCGATCGACACCCCCAACGGCAAATTGGCCCAATCCATGATCGGCAACATCCTCAGAAACGTCCCCACCGGTTTCGATCATCACCCAACCAAACAAGCCTGCCGCGCGGTGGACAAATTCCGCCAGAACCTTACCAGCGCGGACCAGAACCACCTGTCCCCGGAACTGATGAGCGAACTTGAGGCAGCTTATTACCAAGTCGGCACCTTGGGCAGCGGCAACCATTTCATCGAATTGCAGGCCGACGACGGCGGTCAATTAGGTCTGATGGTCCATTCGGGGTCCCGTAATTTCGGTTATAAGATATGCCATCACTTTAACCAGGCCGCCCGCCAGGATAACCAGCGCACCAATTGCCCGGTACCGCTGGAATGGGACCTGGCCCACCTGCCTCTGGACAGTCCGCCCGGGCAGGAGTATATCCGCTGGATGAACCTGGCTCTGGATTTCGCCTATGAAAACCGGGCCCGGATGATGGAAGTGGTGGTCCGCGAAGTTAGCCGGCTGGCGGGGAAATATGCCGGCATCACCGAGATAAGATTCTCAGAGCCCATTAATTGCCACCATAACTACGCCGCTTATGAGGAGCATTATGGAAAGAAGGTGTGGGTCCACCGCAAAGGAGCTATCCGCGCCGGGGCTGGACAGATGGGCATCATACCAGGGGCCATGGGCACCTATTCATACCTGGTGCGGGGCAAGGGCAACCCGGAGAGTTTCTGTTCCTGCTCCCACGGGGCCGGTCGGCGGATGAGCCGCAATGCGGCCAAAAAGCAATTCAGCGTACAAGCGACTATCGATGATCTTAAATCCCTGGGAGTATTCCTGGGCAAGGAAAAACG
This sequence comes from Syntrophomonadaceae bacterium, assembly GCA_040217755.1. Lineage (GTDB taxonomy): Bacteria > Bacillota > Syntrophomonadia > Syntrophomonadales > Syntrophomonadaceae > PHAA01. Next base: position 7,766 of record JBEHWJ010000058.1, read on the forward strand.
TAATGATATCAGTGAGGAGACCCGTTTCGCCTACAAGGAGATCGATTTCGTGATCACCAATGAATTGGATCTGATCGAAGTAACCAAAAGGCTCCGGACCATCGCGGTGATAAAAGGCTGAACATCCGTGGTTTCATCTATGTGAGTAAACCGCGGATCACTTCACCACCAGCGCCGGGCAGCTAAGATTGCGGAGCAGGTATTCGGATACGCTGCCGAACATAAACCGGCCTACCGCCCCCCGGTTATTGGTCCCCATCACTACTATGTCGGCGCCGGTATCTGCAGCGATCTTGGCGATCACCTTGCCCAGCGACCTGGCTCCGGCTTCCATCCTTCGATGCGCGGTGATGCCTTGGCCCGCCACCCTGGCAGCCGCCTCCGACTGGATTTTAACCAGGAAATCGAACCGGGAAGGATTGTCGTCATTAAGATAGGCTGATGCGATGTATATTTCGGCGGATACTAATTTAGCCAGATCAATGGCCGTCTCCAGGGCCTTGGCCGCTACCTGGCCTTCATCATATGCAACCAGGATCTTATTAAACATGGATAACCCACCCCACCCTCTCCATATTTTAAGCTCGTCTCTCTGCTTTTAGTGAGAATCCTTGAGTTTCCCCAAGCAGTCGATACATCGATATTTTTCGGTCCGGCCCGATTTTTAAATTCATCAAGAAAATGCAGCTAACGATTGAGGTGTTCCACCGGTATAATGGACGCTTTTACATTATACCTCAGCGTCATATCGATTTTGCCGGCGGCCTCGCTTCCGACTATAGTCAGTTCATTGTCTCCCCGGGGAACATTCACGCTTATCAGCCCGGCCTGACTGCCCTCCGAGATGATGGATATTTTCCGTCCGGGGTCGATAAGGCATACCTTGAAATCGCCCGTGGTTATCTCATTATTCAGGTCCAACTCCAGGACGCAGTCCTGTCCGGCCGCGATCGACCAAATAGTCCGCTTGCCGGTAAAACCGGAGAACTGCAGGGACAATTGGTTGGCCACCGTCCGGCCCACTCTTTGGTTGAAGGAATAACTGTCACCCGGTTGCGCTATTTTGGCATCGTCGTTGTAGATACTGAGTTGATAAGGGGCAGTAAAACGGCACCCGTAGAAGGCCAGCATCATCAACACAAACAGGGCAATGATTGCGCGTCGGCTATTCATCAAAACCACCTCTTGCGTCCATCATACTTTATCCGGCCGTCTTTTTCAAAAGACCGGGGTTATTTGCGGCCGTTCTTGATTCACTCCCAATAATTGAAAAACCGGTTCCTCCACCCATAAAGAAATGCGGTGGGAGTAAGATACCCCACCGCCGTTACCAGGCTGTGCCACCTATCCTATCGGTCTCTGGCGGCAAATATGACTACCGGGCATGGGGATATCTGCATCACTTTACTGCTGACGCTTCCCATCAGCAACTCCTTGACCGGTGAGCGCCCCCGGTTACCCATGACTATCAATTCATAACCGCCCCCGCGGGCGATCTCCGCAATGCAGTCCGCCGGGTCATCGTCCATCCGCAGCATCTCCTCGACCACTACCCCTCGTTCTTCAAAGGAGCGCCGGGTTTGGCTTAATACTTGCCGGGCGGCTTTCCTAAGCTTGGCCTTGATCATGTCTTCGTCAGCTGGGGTTGGGTTAACGATACGGTTTTCTTTGACCGCTTTGGCAATGCTGCCCACCACCAGCAGGGTTACCGAACCGGCAACGCCCCCCGCCAATAATTCGCAGGCGAATGCCGCGGCAGCGCAGGCAGTGGGCGAGCCGTCAGTAGGTACAAGGATCTTCTTATACATCTAATCCGCCCCTTCAAACAATATATGGGCCATAGTCCCAGCCCGGCCATAATGGCTTACGCTATACGGTACGCACCGTCTCGGGAGCTAAACTGACCAACCCCCATCTTTCAGAACCCGGGTGGATCAATTCCCCGGCCTGGCCGTCCGTTCCTGGCAGCCTTTGCAGGCAACGCAGTCTTTTTCTTCACAGGGCTCGGCATGGACCAGCACGTTCACATGCGGCAAGCTTTGGTAGATCTTTTCTTCCACCTGGTCGCATATTAGGTGTACCTCATCTATGCTTAAACCTGACCGGACCACCAGGTGCATATCCACATAACGCTCCGAGCCGGAACGGCGGGTTCTCAAATCGTGGAAACCGACCAGTCCCTCGATATTAGCCTTTTCGACGGCATGGGCGATCTCCTCCTCCTCTTCATCGGACAAACTGGCGTCCATCAGTGGTCTGAATGATTTAACGAAAATTTCGTAAGCGGCATGGATGATTATCAGACCCACCACGATGGCAATAAGGGGATCGAGGATGTCGAAGCCGGTTACCCAAATAGCCACCATGCCTACCAAAACGCCCACCGATGTGTAAACGTCGGCCCGCAGGTGCATGCCGTCGGCCTCCAGGGCGATCGACTCCAGTTTGCTGCCCTGGGTCAACAAAATCTGCGAAACGATGATATTGACCACGGTGGCCACTGCCATGACTATCACACCCAGAACGGCGTTCTCAACTGCTCCCCCATTGATTATCCTTTTTACCGCTTGATCCAATATCATGACAGCCGCCACAAATATCAGCACCGCTTCGACCGAGCCGGCGATATTTTCCGCCTTGCCATGGCCGAATTTGTGTTCCTTGTCAGCCGGCAGGCCGGAGATACGCACTGAGGTAAAGGCAATGACCGATGAGACCATGTCAATGGTAGAGTGGATGGCTTCGGCGATTATCCCCACTGACCCGGTGATCATCCCGGTTATGAGTTTGCCGATGACCAGCAAGGTGTTGGAACAGATTGCCAGGGCCTCAACCCGCGCTTTGGGATTGGCCATCACTTCCCGGTACCAAGTTACTACTCCCATCCCTCTACCCCCTTAGTGATAAAAAAAACGGAACTTTAATCGCTAAAAATTAAAGTCCCGTGGGTTGACCCATTGCCCTTCCGCGGGCCCAGCTTGAACAAACAAGCCTGACCATGATTATTTAATTACGGGCGGATTCCAAACAGTTGATTATGATGATAATAATATTATTTGCGGCCTTTGTCAATGTCTGGCCAACTGCCGAGAGCGACGCTTTTCGCCGCAAAAACCGGGTCTCATCGCTTGTCAGCGGCCAGGCCGGATGGTCTAGGCCCGCTTCAGTTCATCCACCCTCGTCTTACGGTCCGCAGATATCAGGCGGTTGAGATATTCGGTTATCGATAATCCATCCTGGCGGGCGATGGCCTGCAGGTATTGAAAATCATCCGGGCTGAAGGCCAGATTTATGCGGGTGTTCTCATGCCCCTTGTGTCCCGCGCGGAATGGCGGGGAAGGTTCCCCTTCCGGCGGTCTGGCCGCGAGGCCGCTTTCATGATTATCCAAGTGCGTTTCAGGCGGGCTGATAAATCTCATCGCCGGATTGTCTTTGAAACTCTTACGAGCCATGTGCCTGTCTCCTCTCTATAAATTCATCGGTGAAAGCCAGGTAATCCTGGGCGGCTTTGCAGCGCGGTGCATAACTGAACAGATCCTGGCGCGAGGCCTGAGCCTCTTTAACGGCTACCCCTTCGCGGATGGGGTATTTATAAACGAAGGTCTGCATCTGCCGGGCGGTATCCTCTATCAGTTCGGCTAGGTCCCGGCTCAGTATACTCCTCGGGTTGTGCCTGGTCAGAAGCACTCCTCTCAGGACCAGATCGGGATTAGTATATCGCTGCACGGCCTGTATGGTGCTGTAAAGCTGCCATATGCCCTGAAGGCTGTATACGTCTGCTTGCGCGGTTATAACCACACTGTCGCTGGCGGTCAGGGCGTTGATAGTCAATATCCCCAGGCTCGGGGGGGTGTCGATGATTATGTAGTCAAACCGATCGCGGATGGTACTCAAGGCCTCCTGCAGGCGGTATTCCTTGCCTATCGCGGTCATCTCCAGATCGATTCCGCTTAAAGCGGCCGAGGCAGGGATTATCGCCCGGTCCGGTATTTCTGGCTGGCCCGCCTGGTGCCCTGACGAGCCTGAGGCCGCACCTGGCGCCAGGCAGACTGCTGCCGCGGCCGGGACCTTGCCGGTCAGCACCTCATAGGTGCCGCGGGGTTGGTTGTCCGCCCGCATGGTAAAGGTCAGATTGGCTTGGGGATCCATGTCCACCATCAACACCCGGCCGCCTTTTAAGGTCAAGGCCGCCCCAAGAGCCCCGGCCGTGGTGGTCTTGCCGGTTCCGCCTTTTTGGGTGGCTATGGTAATAATCTCGCTCATAACTCACTCCTTACTGATGTCCCTTCATATTGATAACCTGATTGCGTATTGTTTTTGTATCAAACCTGTTATTCAGTCCAATTACTACCATTATATTGTTTTTTCGATTATGCGGCAGATAATTCCGCGACAATAACGAGAAAATAATGAGAAGATTTTGGAAAACCCCTTGACATATTCTGGGCGATAATTTAATCTAGCCTTAACTCTTGAAAAAGGCAAACTCGTCGAAAGGCGAGGACGCAAAGCTATGGGTCTAAGGCCGCAAGGTTATGACTGCCAGGTTGCCGGGAAGATGTAGGGTGTATTAAGCCTGCAGCGCAACTTGTGCGTCTGCAGGTTTTTTTGTCCCCCTTTTTCAGAGTTGGCGCAAACGATGACCAACCGGCTGATAGCCCGGTTATTGGCGGAGAGGGGCGAAGATGTATGGGCATTCAGTTGTTCAGCAACGATGTCAAGGAGAGCGATATGGAAATGACCGGAACCAATCCCGACAATACATTACAGGCGGAGACTCTGCAGGCAGAAATCATGCAAGCCCGCAAGAAACTGATGGAATCCGAAGCCAAGATGATGGAACTGCAAAGAAAGTTGGATGATTATCTGACCAAAGAAAGACAGATCGCCGAAGTGATGATCGCGGCCCAGATAAGCGCCCAGAAGACGGAAGCCCAGGCCCGGGCCCGGGCGGAGGTGATCCTCCAGGAGACGGAAGAGACTTTAAGAATAAAGCAGCGGGAACTTGAATTGCTGCAGCTGAAGGCCCAGCTCTTCAAAGAAGACATCCTGGATAAGCTCGATCTGTACAAATCCTCAGTGGAGAAGATCATGACCATTGCCGATGATTCGGCCTTCACACCTAGTCTGGTATGCGACGAAAAACAGGTCGGCCAAAAACTAATCGGCTAGTAACCCGATTACACTGAAGGGGTAATGAAAATGGGCAGCATAACAGCCATAAAGCGCCATCCCGGCGAACAAACATTGATAAACAATATGTCGGCCGAACTCCAGGCTATTTTAGCCCGGGTGAAAACCGTCGAGCAACAGTCAGCCTATTTGGCGGAGCAAATATCCATCCATGCCGAACGGCAGATATTCATGGCTTCTGCTTTGCAAGAAAGTCAAGCCGTGGCCGCGGAGATATGCAGCGGGGCTGAGCAGCGCATCGATTCCGTAACCGCGCGGGCCCGAAGCATGATCGAACCGCAGCAAGCCCGGATAATCGAACTGAACCGGGAAATTGCCGGGCTAGAAAAAGAGATCCCCGACCAGCCACCGGTTGCGCCCGCAAACGGTATCCCTACTGATCTGCAAATAGTTCCCCTGAGCAGCCATCTTGATAACATCATCGAATTGTCCGCTTATACAGATCCTCTTCATGGTTGGGAGGAAGTCGAAATTACTGCCGTGGCGGCCGTTGAATCGGTGACCGATTGCGCCGAAAATACACCAGCGGTGATAGCCGAGGTCGCTGTGGAAGCGGAAGTTCCGACTCCCGTCTCGCTGGCTCCGCCATCGTCACCGAACCCGGCCAGCGATCATGTGTCCACACCTCTTGATGAGGATGACGGCGAACGC
>JBEHWJ010000059.1:0-13211 GCA_040217755.1 Syntrophomonadaceae bacterium
ATAAGCTCCCGGACCGAAACGATCTCCTTACAGCGATACACATTGGCACCGGCGAACTCCAGACCGTGTTTCATATTGCCCTTCTGGGCATTGGTGAGGGCCAGGGCTATGCAATAAGGGCTCTTCTCCAGCTCGCAGGTGGTTATGCAGTGATAGGGGCATTTGAAAGGCTTCTTTTTACCGGCCTCCATATTGTCGATGAACTCGTTGCGGAGGGCCCGCCCCGGCATCCCTACCGGGCTCTTTATAATCACTACATCCTCCGGGTGGGCATGAAGGTAGGCTTCTTTAAATTTAAGCGAAGCATCGCATTCATGAGTGGTGACGAACCGGGTCGCCATCTGCACCCCTTCCGCGCCCAATTGCATGAACTTGAAAATGTCGGCACCGGTGAATATGCCTCCGGCGGCAATTACCGGGATGTGCTTCTGGTTTTTTTCACTTATCGGCTGGATAGCCTGGATTACCTCGGGCACCAGTTTTTCCAGGGCGAATTGAGGCTGGTCCAGTTGTTCAGGTTTGAAACCCAGGTGACCACCAGCTTTGGGACCCTCTACCACAAACGCATCGGGCAGATAATTATAGCGCTCCAACCAACGTTTGCAGATCAATACCGCTGCCCGTCCGGAAGAGACGATCGGGACCAGTTTGGTCTTGTGCGTCTTCTGAAGAAATTGGGGCAGATTAAGGGGGAGACCGGCCCCGGAGAAGATTACATCGATACCCTCCTCCAGCGACGTAGTGACCATGTCCGCGAAATTCGACAGGGCCACCATGATATTGACCCCCAGCAGGCCATTGGTCTTGGCCCGGGCCTTCTGGATTTCCATTCTCATGCGGCGTTTGCTGGCCTCTACATAATTGGAGAAACCGTCCGGTTCCAGCATGCCTATGCCCGCCGCGGCGATGACTCCTATCCCGCCCTCCTGGGCAACGGCGGCGGCCAGACCCGACAAGGAAACCCCGACACCCATACCACCCTGGATGATGGGGACCCTGGCGACCAGATCGCCAATATGTAGTTCTTTCAAATGTTTCACCTGCATACTCATCCCCTTCTGGTGTTAATTCTGACGATTATAGGCGAAACTGTCCTTACAGCTTGCCTGGGACTAAAAATCTGGAGGAATGACTTGCGGCTCGCCCGCCCACCAATCGTTACAATGTAGGACCTATGAATTATACCATAACCAAGCCTCAATAATCAGATGCTGGCGCTGCTTTTGTCGGCTCTGCTTTATTGACAACCCTGCATGCTCTGTTTAAACTTATCCTGTATTACTATACCGAAGCATCCGAGACTATCAATAGCTTATCTCGTCCGTCGATGAAAATGCATAGAAAGGTTAAATGCGTCTATGAAAGCAACTATCTTGGGCCTGGGATATTACTTGCCGGATAAGGTACTGACCAACCAAGACCTGGAGAAGATGGTAGACACCAGCGATACTTGGATAGTAGAGAGGAGCGGGATAAGGGAACGCCATATCCTGGCTCCGGACGAACCTTGCTCCTTGATGGCTGTCGAGGCAGCCCGTCGGGCTCTGCAGGACGCCAACCTGGACGCGGCGGAGCTGGATATGATAATAGTCGGCACAGTTTCCGGAGACATGCTATTTCCAGCTACGGCCTGCCTCCTGCAAGCCGAATTGGGTGCGGTCAACGCGGCGGCCTTCGACCTGGGGGCTGGCTGCACCGGTTTCATCTATGCCCTGGCGGTAGCGGAGAAATTCCTGCTGGCATCGGCAATGAGTCACATCCTGGTAGTAGGAGCGGAGGCAGTATCCAAGGTTCTGGACTATACCGACCGCAGTACCTGCGTTCTCTTTGGGGATGGCGCTGGGGCAGTCGTGATGGGCAAGGCTGATGGCGATTACGGTATCATAACCTCCTACCTGGGGGCGGATGGCAGGGGAGCCAAGGACCTCTATATGCCCGCCGGCGGCTCGGCCATACCGGCTACAGCGGAGAGTGTCGCCCAAAGACTCCATTATCTGCGTATGAACGGTACCGAGATCTTCAAATTTGCCACCAAAGCTATGCCCGAAATCAGTGACAAACTCGTCAATCAAGCCGGACTGAGTTACCGGGATATCGACCTGTTTATTCCTCACCAGGCCAACCTCAGAATAATCCAACTGGCCGCCAAGCGGATGCAGATACCTATGGAAAAAGTGCTTATTAACCTGGATAGATGCGGCAATACCTCGGCGGGTTCCATTCCGGTGGCCCTGGCCGAGGCCTACGAACAAGGCCGGCTGAAAAAAGGGGACATCATTCTTATGGTGGCCTTTGGCGCCGGCCTGACCTTCGGTGGAGCTATCTTACGTTGGGGGAGGGATTAGATGCGGATACATACCAGTATTTGTGACCTGTTCAACATTCAACACCCGGTGATTCAAGGGGGTATGGCCTGGATCGCCGGGGGGCGGCTGGCGGCAGCGGTCTCTGAAGCTGGGGGCATGGGGACTATAGGCTGCGGCAATGCGCCGGCCGACTGGCTCAAACGACAGATAGATGTTGCCCGGGGCATCACTTCACGCAATTTCGCGGTCAATCTGGTGATGACCTCACCCTTCCTGCAAGAGAATCTGGAGTTGATCGCCCGGGAGAAGATTCCGGTAGTGGCTACCGGAGGGGGCAATCCCGGTCCATATATGGCCGGTTTGAAAGAAGCCGGCATCAAGGTCATGCCGGTGGTAGCATCGGTGGCTCTGGCCAAACGCCTGGAGAGGCTGGGAGCCGATGCCTTTGTGGTCGAGGGGGCGGAGTCAGGCGGACACGTAGGCGAGATGACCACCATGTGTATCGTTCCCATGGTGGCCGATGAGGTAAATGTTCCCATAGTGGCAGCCGGCGGGATCGCTGATGGACGCGGGCTGGTGGCTGCCCTGGCGCTGGGCGCCCAGGGGGCCCAGATGGGTACCCGCTTCATCTGCGCCCAGGAAACAGACGTACACCCTAATTATCAGGAGAAGGTCATCAAGACCCGGGACCGCTCCACCGTGGTTTGCGGAGAGACCACCGGTCACCCGGTTCGTGCCATACAGAATCCTTTTACCCACGAGTACCTCAAAGCCGAGAAATCAGGCGCCGATGCCGCAGCCCTGCAGAAGATGGGGACCGGGCGGTATCCGCTGGCGGCAGTCGAGGGTGACATGATCAATGGCAGTATCCTGTGCGGACAGATCGTAGGCCTGGTTAAACAGGTCCAGCCAGCCGCCCGGATAGTGGAGGAAGTAATGAGCGAGGCAGTGGCCTTGCTGCAGAAACTGGGAGGTTTGCCGTGTTAAAACTGGCTTTGGTATTTCCGGGGCAGGGAGCCCAGTATGTAGGTATGGGGCAGGAATTGGCCGCTGCTTATGGGGCCGCCGGGGAGATATTTACCCGGGCCGACCAGATATGCGGTTATGGTTTGAGCAACTTATGCTTCGAAGGACCCCAGGAGATGCTCAATCAAACCAGGTATGCCCAACCAGCCTTGCTGGTCACCGGACTGGCCTGCCTGGCCGCGGCTCGTGCCAACGACTTGTCAGCCGTCTGCATGAGTGGTTTGAGCCTGGGCGAGTACACCGCCCTGGTCGGAGCCGGGGCTTTGACGCTGGAGAAGGCTTTGCCGCTGGTCATGCGCAGGGCGGAGCTGATGCAGGACGCGGTGCCGTTGGGCCAGGGGGCCATGGCAGCTATAATAGGATTAGATAATGCCACAGTGGAAGAAGTATGCCGCGACCAGGCCGGCATCGTTACGGTGGCCAACTATAATTGTCCCGGACAGTTGGTTATCTCGGGGGAAAAGGCGGCGGTGGAAGCGGCTGCCGCCCGGCTGAAGGAAAAGGGCGCCAAAACCATGATGCTGGCCGTCAGCGTTCCTTCCCACAGTCCTTTGATGAAGCAGTGTGCTGAAGAATTTGCCCGGGTCATAGCCAGGGTCGAGTTTAGCGAACCTGAGATCCCGGTTATATCGAATGTCACCGCCGCGCCCTGTGGCGCCGCCGATATCCCCGGGTTGTTGGTGCAGCAGTTGTACTCGCCGGTTCGCTGGGAGCAAAGCGTTCGCGGCATGATGACCATGGCTGACTATTTTGTTGAAGTCGGGCCCGGCTCTAGCCTGTCGGGATTGATCAAGAAGATCGACAAGAGCCGGGTTTTAGGTCAGGTTGATGATATCCGCAGCCTGAATAAATTGGTGGAGAAGGTGAAATCTATATGAGTAAACCCGTGGCCCTGATAACCGGGAGTTCCCGGGGTATCGGCAGGGCGATAGCCATCGAACTAGGCAAAAATTTCAAGGTAGCAGTCAATTATTATGATAAAATCGAGGCGGAGGCCAACCGCGCCCAAGCCCAGGAGGTGCTGGACATCATCCGGCAGGCGGGGGGCGAGGGTACGGTATTGGGTGCCGATGTGTCGGAGCCGGCCAGTGCTGCGCAATTGGTAGAAGCGACCGCAGCCAGTCTGGGCGGCCTAGATGTTCTGGTGAACAATGCCGGCATCAACAAAGACCAGCTTATGGTGCGCATGACCGACGCCCAATGGCATGATGTGATCGACACCAATTTATCATCCGCTTTCTATTGCTCCCGGGCCGCCTTGAAGTATATGATGAAAAAAAGGCAAGGCCGTATTATTAATATCTCTTCGGTAGTGGGTATGGCAGGCAATGCCGGGCAAGCCCACTATGCCGCGTCCAAGGCCGGCCTGCTGGGCTTTACCTACTCGGTGGCCAAAGAATACGGACCCCGGGGTATTACTGCCAATGCAATCGCTCCTGGATATATAGTGAGCGATATGACCAGTAAACTGCCGGCCGAGATCACTGCCAGGATGGTTGAACAGATTCCGCTGGGCAGAATGGGGACCCCCGAAGATATTGCGGCCCTGGTGGCATTTCTGGCCTCTCCCGCGGCCGCCTATATAAATGGGCAGGTAATCCGTGTCGATGGCGGAATGTCAATCTAGATAAACACAAATATTTTAGGAGGTATAGGCATGTCAGTATTTGAAACCGTAAAGAAGATCATCGTGGAAGTAAAAGGTATCGATGAGGACCAGATTCAGTTGGAGTCACGTTTTGAAGAAGACCTGGAAGCCGATTCCCTCGACGTGGTAGAGATGATCATGATGCTGGAAGAAGAATATGAATTCGAGATCCCGGAAGATGTTGCGGAGAAACTGAAAACTGTCAAGCACGTTGTAGATTACATCGAACAGAACCGGCCTTAATTGTATTTGCGAATGGGGTGAAAAACTTGGTGCCACACAGAGTTGTGATTACAGGCATGGGGACTGTAAATCCGGTCGCCCATGATCTGGAGGGATTCTGGAGCAAGTTGCTGGCCGGGCAAACCGGGGTCGGTCTCATCGACCGGTTTGACGCCAGCGATTATCCTACCAAAATAGCTGCTCAAGTCAAGGATTTCAATGCCCAGGATTATATGCCGAGGACCGAAGCCAGACGCATGGATCCGTTTATCCAATATGCCTGTGCCGGTGCACGGATTGCCACCGAAGATGCCGGGCTTAATCTTGACCGAGCTGAAGCAGATAGGGTTGGGGTTCTGATCGGTTCCGGCATTGGCGGGATAGAGATATTCGAGAAACAATGCCTGGTGCTGCAGAAACGCGGGGTTGCGGGTATCAATCCCTTCTTTATTCCCATGCTGATACCCAATATGGCTTCCGGCCATGTCTCCATAATGTTCGGAGCCCGGGGACCCAGTGGATGTTCGGTCACCGCCTGCGCCACTGCTACCTCTTCGATCGGCGATGCCTTCCGGATAATACAGCACGGGGATGCAGATGTAATGATCGCCGGGGGGACCGAGGCACCGATCACTCCGCTGAGCATAGCCGGATTTTGTGCCATGAAAGCCCTCTCCACCCGCAATGACGAGCCTGAAAAAGCCTGCCGCCCGTTCGACCTGGACCGGGATGGCTTCGTTATGGGCGAGGGTTCGGGAGTTTTGATACTGGAGGAACTGGGGCATGCCCTGGAGCGCGGAGCCAAAATATATGCGGAAATAATCGGGTTCGGCAGCAGTTCCGACGCCTATCATATAGTCCAGCCGGATCCGGACGGGGATGGCGGTGCGCGGGCATTGGCGGCGGCGTTGCTGGAGGCAGGTATAGCGCCGGGACAGCTTGATTACATGAATGCTCACGGCACCGGCACCTATTTCAATGATATGGTGGAGACCAAAGCTCTTAAACGGGTATTGGGAGATGCCCGGGACAACCTGGCCATCACTTCCACCAAGTCGGCCACCGGGCATATGCTGGGGGCGGCAGGGGCGGTCGAATTGATCGTCACGGTATTGACCCTGCAAAACAATCTGATCGCTCCCAATATAAACCTCGACACCCCGGACCCCGACTGTGATCTGGATTTTGTCCGCGGTGAGGCGCGGTCCAAACAGATTATTTATGCTGCTTCCGAGTCACTGGGCTTTGGTGGGCATAATGCCGTGTTGGTGATCAAGAAGTACTGATAACAGGGAGTTATATATGGATATTAACGAGATACTGGGTGTGCTGCCGCACCGTTACCCGTTTCTTCTAGTGGACAGGATCGTCGAACTGGAACCGGGTATCAAAGCGGTGGGGATAAAAAATGTCACCATCAACGAACCCCATTTTGCCGGCCATTTCCCGGGCCGGCCAATTATGCCGGGGGTGCTTCTGATCGAAGCCATGGCCCAGGTCGGGGCGTGTGCCCTGTTCAGCCAGGGAAAGTATCAGGGCCAATTGGGTTTCCTGGCCGGGGTCGACAAGATGCGCTTCAAAAGGCAGGTCATCCCCGGTGATACCCTGGTAATCACCTGCCAGGGGCTCAAGTTGAAGGCCAACTTCGGATGGTTCCAGGGCGAGGTCAAAGCCCATGACGAACTGGTCTGCCGCGGCGAGATAATGTTTGGGATCGAGAAGCCGGCCAGGAAGGATGATGCCGGTGTTTAAACCTACTTTTAAAACCAAAAAGGCTTATATCGACCTGTCGGGGATAAATAAATCGCCGCTCAGCCTGGATTCCCGGGAGGGAAATTTCCCTTGCCCGGCGTGTTCGGCTTGGATTTCCGAGGCGGAAATAATCAAAAACAACGATTTCTGCCCCCGTTGCTCCCACCATTTTGTGGTGACCGCCCGGGAGCGAATATATTCTCTATGTGACGAAGACACCTTCGAGGAATGGGACCTCAACCTGGCTTCCTGCAATCCCCTGGATTTTCCCGATTATGATGCCAAACTTGATAAAGCCCGGGAGGAGACCCGCCTGCCTGAGGCCGTTATAACCGGCAAGGCCTTTATCGGAGGCATGGAGTGTGTGGTCGGGGTGATGGAACCGCGTTTCATGATGGGCAGCATGGGCTCAGTGGTGGGGGAGAAGATATGCCGGGCGATAGAAGGCGCCCTTGAGCGCTCCCTGCCCCTGATATTATCATGCTGCTCCGGTGGCGCGCGCATGCAGGAAGGCATGCTGTCATTGATGCAGATGGCCAAGACCAGTGCGGCGATAGGACGGCTGCACCAGGCGGGACTGCTGTATATAGCTATTTTGACCCATCCTACCACCGGCGGGGTTACGGCCAGTTTTGCTTCCCTGGCCGATATAATCATCGGCGAACCGGGAGCCTTGATCGGGTTTACCGGTCCCCGGGTGATCGAGCAGACCACCGGCCAGAAACTGCCGGCTGGATTTCAGCGTTCCGAATACCTGCTGCAGCATGGCATGTTGGATATCATCTATCCGCGCCTGGAGATGCGGTCCTTGCTTATCCGCTTGCTGACCGCCCATCAAGGAGGAAGGAATGGCCAATAATAAATTCGAGTTCGAGGCGGCCTACCGGCTGCTGGAGAACAAGCTGGAGGAATTGAAGCAACTCTCCGAAACCCTGAATTGCGATTTTACCAATGAGATTGCCAATGTCGAGAAAAGAATCAGCCAACTGAAAGCGGAGAGGTACAGGCATCTGACTCCCTGGGAGCAGGTCATCCTTTCCCGTGACCTGGAAAGACCGATGACCCGGGACTATATCCGTCTCTTATTCACCGATTTCATCGAGCTGCACGGCGACCGGCTGTATGGCGATGACCCGGCCATTGTGGGGGGGATTGCGGTCTTTGAAGACCGGGTGATAACCGTCATCGGGCATCAAAAGGGGAAGGATACCCCGGAAAATATCCGGCACAATTTCGGCATGCCGCGTCCGGAGGGATATCGCAAAGCCTATCGGCTGCTGAAGGAGGCCGAGAAGTTCAAGCGACCGGTGATCACTTTCATAAACACCCCCGGGGCAGATCCCGGCATTGGCGCCGAAGAACGGGGCCAGGCCTGGGCCATCTCCCAGTTGCTGCTCTGTCTGAGCGGCCTGCGGGTTCCGGTGGTATCGGTGATAACCGGGGAGGGAGGCAGCGGTGGGGCTCTGGCCCTGACCATCGCCGACCGTATCATCATGCTGTCCAATGCCGTCTTTTCGGTGGCTTCACCGGAAACCTGTGCATCTATCCTGCTGCGGGATGTGAAGAGAGCCGATGAGATGGCCGAAGCACTCAAGCTGAATGCCCCGGCCCTAAAGCGCCTGGGCATAATCGACGCCATAGTCGATGAACCGGCCAACGTCAACCTTCTTGAGGCAACCGATTTCGTTGCTGGATTACGGTCCTGTATCACCAAACACCTTGACGAAGTTTGCTCATATCCCCTGGACGATCTGATCCGGCAGCGCTATCAAAGGTTGAGGATCATCGGCCAATTCCATGAGCGGCAGCTATAACTGCCGGAAATAAACAGCAGCGGGTTTGGATGGTCCGGGAACAGTCTTCCGGACAAACCAAATGGAATAAGAGGGAGCGCACCAGTGCGGTGTGCTCCCTTTCTTTGGTGGATAGGCATTGATTAGACTTATAAATCCTGGTTATGATAGAATAATACACGAAAAAACGAGGGGTGGCGATTTAGTGCTTAAACTTGAAAATATACAGATGCAGGTCGACAATGACAGCGGCGAGAAAATCGAGATCCTTAAGGAAATAGACTGCCAATTCGAACGGGGCAAGGTCTATGCGGTTACCGGACCCAACGGCGGGGGAAAATCGTCCATAGCCAAGGTGATAATGGGCATATACAAGCAAAGCCAAGGGCATATCTACCTGGATGGAGAAGAGATCAGCGGTCTGAGTATAAGCGAACGGGCCAAAAAGGGGATCGGATACGCATTTCAACAACCACCCCGCTTTAAAGGGTTGACGATTCAAAATGTACTAACCATAGCCGCCCCCCATGCCGACCTGGTGAGAGTCAGAACCAGCCTGCGCGATGTCGGTCTGTGCCCCGAGGATTACCTGGACCGCGACCTGGGCGCTGGTTTAAGCGGCGGGGAGATCAAAAGGATCGAGATGGCCCAGCTGTTGCTCCGCAACCCGGTCATAAGCATATTCGATGAACCGGAAGCCGGGGTAGATCTGTGGACCATCCAGAAACTATTGCGACTCATCCTGTCAACTTACAAAAATAATCCCGATAAAACTGCGATCGTGATAACCCATAACGAGAAGATCATCCCGGTGTGCGATGAGATCATAGTCATCGACGGGGGCATGATACAGGCCCAGGGTACCCCGGCGCAGATTTGGAATCTGATCAGGGATGACATCGAATGTAAAGTGCGCAATCAATGCCAGGGGGAAATTAACTATGCAATTAAGTAAGCTGGATATGGATTTGCTGGAGGCAGTAGCCGATCTGAAGGAGGTGCCCCCGGGCGCGCTCAATATCCGTCTGAATGGAACCCCGGTCATCAGGCACTCTTCTCCGAACATATCAGTAGGGCCAAATCAAGATGGCAGCGGTTTGCTGGTCGAGATCAAGCCCGGGACCCAACACGAGACCGTACATGTCCCGGTGGTGCTGACCCAGCCGGGACTGCAGGAGAAAGTATACAATACCTTCATCGTCGGAGAAAACGCCGATGCTACCATAATAGCCGGCTGCGGCATCCACAATAGCAGCCATGCTGAGTCGCGCCATGACGGCATCCACGAGATCATCGTCCGGACCGGAGCCAAGCTGAAGTATACTGAAAAGCATTACGGGGAAGGCGATGAAGCCGGTAAACGCGTGCTCAATCCCTCCGCGGTAATTACCGTGGAGGAAGGCGCCAGCGCCGAGATGGAGATGGTGCAGATCAAAGGGGTCAATGACACCGTGCGTTCAACCGTAGCTCATGTTCATGCCCGGGGTAACCTTAAGATTACCGAACGTTTACTGACTCAAGGGGACCAAAAAGCCGAGTCGGACATAACCATCTACCTGGAGGGTCCCGGAGCATCCGCCCAGGTGCTGTCGAGAGCGGTAGCCCAGGGGGATTCCTACCAACTCTTCAAAGCTGCCCTGGTAGGCAGGGATGCATGCATGGGCCATGTCGAGTGTGACGCCATACTCATGGACAAGGCCCGGATCCGGTCGGTGCCGGAGATTCAGGCCGAGGATGCCGACGCGGTCCTGACGCATGAGGCGGCCATCGGCAAGATCGCCGGGGAACAACTGATAAAACTGATGTCCTTGGGTTTAAGCGAATCGGAAGCGGTGGACACCATATTGGAGGGCTTTTTGAGATGAACTTGAATCTGTTCAAGACCTACGTCCGGGTGGTGGAATCCCAAAATTTATCCAAAACCGCCGAAGATTTCGGCATATCCCAGCCAGCTGTCACCAAACAGATCCAGGGTCTGGAAGATATATTCGGGGTGTTGCTCTTGGAGCGGGCGGGACGCAAATTGAAGCCGACCGAAGCCGGGGAGATACTTTATAACTATGCCAAAGATATTATAAAAGCGGTGGAGAAGACTGAAAGAGCCATGGAAGAGCTGTCCGACAGCCGCCGGGGGAGCCTGTACCTGGGAGCCAGTACTATCCCCGGGCAGTACATACTGCCATATCTGATCAAACTGTATAAGGACAAGTTCTCCACTATCAGCATCAGCATGGATATAGCTGATACTGAAAAGATCTTCAACCGGATCGGGGAACGGGAACTGGACATCGGCATCGTTGGCGGCTGGCTCAACAATCGCAAGGTAGACGGTTTCCCCTGGCTGGAAGATGAACTGATGGTGGTGGTACCAGCTAACCATAAACTGGCCGTCTACCAGGAGATCAAATTAAATAGCCTGCTCAATGAGAGATGGATATTCCGTGAAAAAGGGTCAGGCACCCGCAAAGCGCTCGAAAGCCTGCTGGCGGCCAATGGTCTCTGTAAGGAAGATCTCAATATATACATGGAGGCTGGCAGTACTGAAGCGGTTATGGCTATGGTGGAATCAGGCGTGGGCATCTCGGTCGTTTCCCGCTGGGCCATCAAACGCATCGAAATGCGCAACATGAAGGCCATCACTTTGGATGAGGTCGATGCCAAACGTTTATTTTATGTAATCTTCCCCCGCCAGAAAGTGCGCCGGAAATCGGTCAACAACTTTCTGGAGTATCTCAAATCCTTGAAGAATTCCACCGAGGCCATAATAGCGGCCAAGCGGTAATTACGGTGGCCGCCTGCCTGGAATGGCATGAATCCGCAATTTGTAACTCATTTGAAAAATAGGTTATTTAACTATTTATTTTTCCATCCTATCTATATATAATGATTCCGTTGTGCTGAAATAAGAACTGGAGGTGTTCCAAGTGTTGCCCTTACCGAAAAAGTATTTCGTTACCGCCGCCTCTTCTGAAGGGGAGACATCGCTCACCGCTTTCGATGGAGCTTTACTGAAAGCCCGGGTCGGCAATACCAATCTGCTCAAAGTCAGCAGCATCCTGCCCCCGGACTGTGTCTACGATCCTGATCTGACTATCCCTTCCGGATCATTGTTGCCCATCGCATATGGTTATATCACCAGCTCCGAGCCGGGTGACATTATTTCCGCCGCGGTGGCGGTTGGTATCAAACATAACTCCTTCGGCGTCATCATGGAATTCTCCGGCAAATGCAGCAAAAGAGAAGCTGAACAACGGGTGACTCGAATGGTGGAAGAAGCTTTCGAAATGCGGGGCCTGGAGCTGCAGGAAGTGAAAGTAGCCTCTACCGAGCATGTGGTGGAGCACATAGGCTGCGCTTTCGCCGCTGTGCCGCTGTGGTATTGATATCTTTCGCCACCCCCCCGTTAATTGCTCCGCCATATCACCTGATGGCTCTCAAGGGAGCTTATCGGCATGAGATTATTATTTAGGAGGAAACCGGATGGATCTTTGGGTTACCGAGTACCAAACCCCCGCTTTAGGGTTTAGCTGCAAGATAAACAGCACCTTGAGGGTAGAACAGACGCCTTATCAGCATCTGGCGGTGGTAGATACCCAGCAGTTCGGGCGTATGCTGCTGCTGGATGGAATGGTCATGACTACCGATGCCGATGAGTACGTATATCACGAGATGATAATGAATGTAGCTTTGAATTCCCACCCGGCTCCGGAAAATGTGCTGATAATCGGAGGAGGGGACGGAGGCGCCCTGCGGGAGGCGGTTCGCCATCCGCTGGTCAAAAAGGCTACCCTGGTGGAGATCGATGCCCGGGTGATAGAGGCGTCCCGGGAATTCTTCCCGCAGTTATCCTGCGCTTTCGATCACCCTAAGGCGCAGGTTATTGTGGAGGATGGCGTCAAATATGTGCAGGATCACATCGGCGAGTTCGACATCATCGCGGTCGATTCCACCGAACCGGTGGGCCCGGCCATCGCCCTGTTCAGTAACGAATTTTACCGGGGCTGTGAAGCGGCTCTCCAGAAGGACGGGATGCTGGTAGTCCAGAGCGAGTCGCCTTTTTTCAATCGCGACGTCATAGAAATGGCCTATGCCGGTATCAGCCAATATTTCCCGGTGACCAAATTATATCTGGCCAGCATTCCCACCTATCCCAGCGGATTGTGGAGTTTTACCATCGGGTCGAAAAGCCATGACCCCGAGCGCCCGCTGTCCGCTGACTACGAGCTGAAGTACTACAATCCCGAGGTCCACCGGGCCGCCTTCATGCTGCCGGGGATGACCAGGGAGATCTTGGCCGGGATAGGCGGCGTCAGGTAAGCAAGCCCCAGTCGGCCGGACAAACGATCGCCCTGAAATGAAAAGCGCTCCAAGCCTTTTTGGGCTCGGTCTGCCGGGATTCTTTTCACTTTAAAATGACTGCTAGTAGTTCTCGGCCATCTCTTCGTAATAAGCGCGGGGATGGGC
>JBEHWJ010000060.1:0-13108 GCA_040217755.1 Syntrophomonadaceae bacterium
ACAGGCTCTGGCCCAGCAGCATATGACTTACAATCAGGCTGGAATCGTCGACGCCCGGATTGATAAACCAAACCAGGGCGTGTAGACTGTAACCAGCGTTTACAAATCCATCCGGTTAGGGGGAGGCGCTCGCATAAACCGACAAACCGGGTCTCTCTAGGGATTTAGAGAATCTCTATGATGGCAACATCGAAGTGCCCGCCCGCTAGAATACCCCGCCCCTTACCATATGAAAGTTAGGGACGACGAAATCGTAGAGATAATTGAACAATACCGGTCCTAACCTAAATGTCGGAAATGAGTCCGGCAGAAGGCAACCAAGTGAGGTCAGATCCGATGAACTCCGATAAAAGACACCCATCCGACTACCTGAATGATCTGGAAGAATGGCAGGACCACCAGTATGACCCGGGCTACTGGACCGGAGGCAACATCCCGCCCTACCTGAAATACCCGCGCCGGCCCTTGGGCATAATCCTGGTGGTAATGGGCGGCTTCTCGTTGCTGGGCATGGCCATGGGAGTCATCGCCGACTTCAGTTTCGCCAATGCGTTCGGTTCCAGCATAGGTTTGTTGGTCGGGTTACTTTTCCTGGCGGCTGGGATCAAGATCATACGAGCCAGAAGATGAAAACCAGGTTTAATTCAGTTGGCTCTATCAGCATGGAGTGAAGCAGGTTGAAAAATTTCCTACAAAACCATGGCATACAGGTCGCCGGACTGGTGGGCCTATTATTAGTGGTACTGGTTGCCGCCTTCCTGGCGGTCAACTATTATGTGGCCGGGGTGGGAGCCAGGCATATGCATTCTGGGCAGGATGTCCCCAAGGCCGATGCCATCATTATCCTGGGTGCTTATGTACAGCCGGACGGCACCATGTCGGACATGCTGAAGGACCGGGTGACCCTAGGGCATGAACTGTACCTGAACGGCAAGGCCCCCAGGATAATCGTGAGCGGCGATCATGGCCGCCACGATTACGACGAGGTGAATACGATGAAGGATTATCTCAAAAACCTGGGCGTCGGCGGACAGGATATATTCATGGACCATGCCGGATTCAGTACCTACGAGAGTTTGTACCGGGCCCGGGACATTTTCCAGGCCAAGAAGGTCATCATCGTAACCCAGGACTATCATCTCCGGCGGGCGGTTTTCATAGCCCGGGAGCTGGGCCTGGAAGCCTATGGGGTGGCTTCCGACCGGCATGATTACGGCTACATGGCCCTTAATGAGGTGCGGGAGATGGCCGCCCGCAATAAGGATTTCTGGCTGGCCAAAGTGTTGAAGCCGGAACCCACTTTCCTGGGTGAAGCTACCCCGGTGTTTGGCGACGGCCGAGCTACCGACGATAGATAGGCATCCTCCCCGGCCTGGCCGTCAATCGCGGCTGGGCCCCGGCTCCACCCCACCGAGGACGCCAATATCAGAGGACTCGTCCCCCCATCCCTGTTTGCGGTCTCGGAACCGAAAATGGGTATCTTATCTGGACGTTGATACCACAAATTGCTTGCCCTACCAACCTGATATGCCCCTCCGCGCCTACGGATAACCGCACTGGCATCCCCTCCCTTTTGGCCATTCGATTCCTGACCAAATCTATCCCCCCGTTGTAATCTGCTCCCGCACGTACAGATACCGCAGCCTTCAATCCGCCGGCATTGATGTCGTAAAAATCTGCCTCCAGCACGCCCAGATAATTTGCTCCCCAATAACGTCATTTCCTACCGTTTGACACTTTCATTCTACAATTGTAGAATGAAGCCATAAATGGTTACGCATCGGCAGACTATATTTTTCATGAAAACGGAGATAAGGATATGGAATCGATCAAAAGGCTGCCCGACAGCGAGTTGGAGCTGATGATGATCATCTGGGGGGCAGGGCAGCCGGTCACCTCGGCCTACATCATGGACAAGCTGTCCGGCACCCGGAACTGGGCTCATACCACGGTTTTGAATTTCCTCTCCCGTCTGGTGGAACGAGGATTCTTGGAGACATCCCGGCAGGGCCGATGCAATTATTACCGGCCCTTGGTAGCTGAGCACGATTATCTGCAGCGGGAGAGCAAATCCTTCCTGGAGAAGATGCACCACAGTTCGGTGACCAATCTGGTGGCATCGCTGTACGATGGTGATGCCATCAGCCGGGAAGACCTGGAAGAATTAAAGCGATTTCTGAAAGGGGTTACGGAACCATGAGCTGGTTTTATCATTTACTGGCGGCCAGTATCAGTGTTACCCCCCTGATCTTGCTCCTGCTATGGCTGGCGCCGCGGTTGCAGCGGCGGTATTCAGCCCGCTTTCGCAGCCTCCTATGGATGATCATAACCCTCCGCTTGCTGTTGCCGGTCTCCCTGCCGGAAAAAGCCCGGTTGGCGATTCCCATCCCGGCGGAAACGGTGGAGATGGTCCATCTACCGGCCATCAGCCTATCGCCCAACTTGGATAGCCTCGATCATGCCGGAGCAACTGCAGATCCGCTGGCGATTTTGCTGGGGGTGTATCTGCTGGGGGTGGCGGTCCTGCTCTCCCGTGAATCGTTTGCATATGTCTATTTCCGGCGCGGGCTGATGCGGTGGAGCCAAACTCCCCCTCAAGAGATGGAGGACCTGCTGCAGGAATTGAAGGCCGAGCTGGGCGTTCAGCGGGAGATTTCCCTCCAAATCAACCGCCAGGCGGCGACCCCGATGGTGGTGGGCCTGCTGCGGCCGGTGCTGCTGCTTCCCGCCGATTCCTATCCCGACGATGAACTCAGACTGATCATTACCCATGAGTTGGTCCACCTCAAGCACCATGATATCGGGGCCAGGCTGCTGTTGGCCTTGGCTTCCGCCCTGCACTGGTTCAATCCGGTCATACATATGATGGCAAAAGCGGCCCGGGGGGATATGGAAATGGCTTGCGACGATCAGGTCTTGAAGCGCAGCGGGCTCGACACCAAAAAACGCTATTGCAACCTGCTGCTGGACCTGGCTGTACGGCCCGGCCCAACCGGAAATTCGGTCCTATCGACCGCTATCGGCGGCAGTAAAGAAATACTGGAGACCAGGATAAAGGGCATATTCGACATTAACCGCAAACGGCGCGGGATAGCGGAACTGACTATCGCGGCGGTTCTGGTGTTGGTCGGGGGAGCAGCCTTGAATTGGAATGGAACCGAACCGGCGGACTCTCAACTGTCATCGATAAGCGCACCGGCGCCGACCAACATGACCGGGGCGGCAAGCGGTGCGGGGCCGAACGACACGATTCTTCCGGAAATGAACGGAGATACAGCCGGCGTAACACCGGCCGCCCCTCCGGTGACTGGGGATGCCAAAACAAACCCTGGCCTTGACCAGCAAGCAGGTGGGCGTATTCCCGGAGGCATTCCGCCGCAGGATACACCACCGGCCTTTAACGGCAGGACCCAATCCACCCAGGGCGCAGAGGTGGTGGTTGTCGATCTGACCAGGCTGGCCAGCAAGACTGGGGCTGACAGCCAAGCCGTTCCAACCCCCGCTGATACCACTGAGAGGTAATCATACAGCCCTGCCGAAATAACGGAGAGGTAGTCAGACCGGGAAAAATTCTGTCCAAGGCAATAAAACCAAGAGGTAATCATATCATGAAAAATTCTGTCAACCTGACTATCATAGCACTCGGATGTATATTAGCCCTGCTGATGGCGGCGATAGGACCCAACCAGCCAGGGTCTAATCCACCGTCCACCTCCACCTCCGCCGCCACCAGCATATATTGGGTGGAAGAGATCAGCAAGGATGAAAACCGTTTCGTCAACCAGGTGGACGGCTATGCCATCACCATTCCCAAACAGATGAATGCCGTGGATATGAGCTGTCCGGAGATAAGGTCGGTGCTCGAGGACGAACACCGGCGGGTGGAGATATATAAGGAGCCCACCGGCCCGAGCTTGTCCGCCGCCACTTACATGGAATACTCCAACCGCAGCCTCGACAATCGGACCGACCACCTCCAGGTGCGCACCGAACGGTTGGCGGTGAACAGCCTGTCCGCCCGAGTTACCCAGTGGTCACGGCGGAAACTGCAGCGGATCGAAAATGACCGCAATTATTATACCTGCGTGGATATTATGGGCACCAACGCAGTATACACCTTTTTCATTAAGTCGGACCTACCCCTGGAGCAATGCGGCGGATACCTGGACATAATCAAGGATTTCCGTACCTTTGCGCCCAGCCGGCAACCGGAGCCGGCCCGTTTCAAGCATACCGAAACCAGAGTCTGGAATACCGAGACCAGTCAGGCGTTCCAACGTTTTTTCAGCCCCGCCAGCGAGATGACCTGGGGGATTTTTGAACCCTCGGCGCCCACGCAGATGGACCGTCTGCGAACCTTGGAGCAGCAAATGGACTATGAATTCCCCGTCATATTGATGTATTCGCACGTCAAGCAATATCCGCCCGGCTATGTGGGGCGGGCCCTGGAAAAAGCCTATGCCGCCGGCAAGCTGGTCGAGCTTACCCTCCAGAGCAAAGAAGCGGCCCCGGGCGAGCCCAACATGGTCTATAACATACTGAACGGGGAACAGGACCAGTTCCTGCGTACCTACGCCCGGGAGGTGGCTGGTTTCGGCCACCCCGTGCTGTTCCGGCCCTTCAATGAGATGAATGGCGATTGGTGCGCCTACTCCGGCTATCATACCTCCCGGGACCCGGAGATATTCAAGGAACTCTATAAATACATATACCGGATATTCGCGGAGGCCGGCGCGGACAATGTAATCTGGATCTGGAATCCCAATGAGAGGGCCTTTCCCGATTTCAAGTGGAACAACGAGGTCATGTATTACCCCGGTGACCGCTATGTCGACGTGGTGGGATTGACCGGATACAATGCCGGCACCTATTATCCTGGGGAGACCTGGCGCAGCTTCGCCGAAATCTATGACCCGCTCTGTACCAAGGCAACCGCCTGGTATGATAAACCGATGATGATCACCGAGTTTGCCAGCAGCAGCGTGGGCGGCAGCAAGGAACAATGGGTGACGGATATGTTTGTCCGCCGCGCGGATTACCCGGGCATTAAGGTAGCCATCTGGTGGAATGGCTGCGATTTCGACCGGCAAGGCAACATTGCCCGGCCCTACTTTATCGATGAGACTGAAGGCTTGACAGCGATATTCCGCGACAACCTGTCCACATACCAGCCTGGGCAGGATAAGGATTAAAAAGGAGGAGAGCCAAATGCGGAAAAGATGGGGCCCGTTGATTCTGGCCGCAGTGATGGCAGCAGTCCTTATAGGGCCGGCCCAGGCCGCTGCGGCAACGGTATCGGTCACCCTGCCCGCCTTCCCGGTGAGTTTGAACGGGGTGGGGATCGACAATGACCACAGCTCCTACCCCTTGTTGGTGTATAAGGATATCACCTATTTTCCTATGACCTATTATGACAGCCGCTTTCTGGGCCTGGAAAGCACCTGGGACTCCCAGCGGGGTCTGGCCGTGATTAAGACCGGGGCCGCTTGGGATTACCATCCCTATCCCAGCCAGGCGCCCAACCGCAAGGCCTACAGCGCTCAGGTGGCCGGCTTCCCCATCACTGTAAACGGCCAGGCCGTGGAGAATCGCAGCGAGGAATACCCGCTCCTGATCTTCCGCAATATCACCTATTTCCCCCTGACCTGGCGATTCGCCGTGAATGAATTCGGCTGGAAGTACTCCTTTAACCCCGCTGACGGCCTGGTCATCGACTCCGCCTCGGCTGGCATTGCCGCCGGCCAGTTGACCCTGCCCATCGTCGACCGTGGTGACATGGGTAAAGGGGCCCTGACCCTGGCGGGAGATTATTTCTACTTCGAAGGCCAGGGAGGTAAGATCTATCAGGCTCCGGTGTCGGCCCCATCCGCCCTGAAGGAGGTCTATCAGCTGCCCACCGAATTTATGTGGACGGGGGCCCCCGCGTCCCTGTATACCGACCAGGGCCGGGCGATTCTGAAATACCATACCGGCGGGGCTACCATGGGTTCCGACCACCTGATCTGGCTTAGGGAGGACGGCGCCGCCCAGGAACTCGATCACGGTTACTCAGCCTTTAAGATGTATGATGAATACACCGTCAGGGTCGATCATTGGGCTCCGCCTCTGGCTGGCAACCTGCAGATAAAAAAGCGGGGCGAAACCGAATATACCAATGTGGGCGACCCGGAATGCTATTTTGGCCGTTTCTTCATAAAGAAGGATTCCGGTCTGTCCTCCCGGCCTAGTTATGACCTGTACCTGATCGGCGATGAGATATATGTGTTGGGTTGTTACCGGAGCGGTGAGACCTCAAATCAAACCGGCATTTACCAGGTCAATATCGATACCGGGACCACGATCCGGCTATTTCCCAACCAGGTGGCGGGATTCAAAATCGTGGCGGACCGGATATATTTTGCCGACCCCCAGCAACACCTTTATCGGGGCTCCCTGACCGGCGGCCAGGCGGAATTGTTGGCCGCTCAAGCGGTCGATCAATACGAGATATTGCAGGGGCAGGTGTATTATTCATCGGCCGCCGACCACCAGCTTTATACCCTGGGCAGTCCGGAGCCGGTCAATCCCGGCGGCCGCCTGGAGCGGCTCGAGATTCAGGAGGGCTACCTGATAGCCATATTCACCAAAGATAGTGAATCGCCCTACAAGATGTTGATAATCGACGGGGATGGCCAAGTGCTCTACCAGACGGTTGAAAACGTGCTGCTGGCCCGTATTGACCGGGGAAGGGTAGTATTTGTCAAGGATAATTGAGGAGACAGGCACGCCACACAAATAGTTAAAGCCTGTCGGCCCAGCGCCGGCAGGCTTCGTTGATTCAGGTCCTTCTTTCATATCTCAACTTATGGTACTGGATGCGGCCGGGAGCCAAGGCTAACGGCGGATGGTGACCGCCTGATCAGCCCCGTCCCAATCGGCTTCCGCCCCCATATCGGCGACCACGAAACTGATGGGGATCATGGTGCGGTCATTGATAATGAGCGGGGTTGTATCCATCTGTTTCCTGGTCCCATTGACGTTCAAGGCGGTGCTGCCGATCCACAGTTCGAATACTGTTCCCCCTTCCCGGATGGTGACCTTCCGGGATTCAGGCTCCCACTCGATGGTCCCGCCCCCAACCTCGACGATGGCCCGGATTGGCAAGACCGTCCGGTCATCCACGATTACCGGTGCCGTCCCTCGGCCCGGATCTATCTCCTGGCGGCTCCCGTTTACGGTCATGTTTGGATCCCCAATTTTGAGCACAATGGTTTGAGCGGCAAGGTCCGGTTTATAAATGGTGACCAGGTTCGACCAGGCGGAGGGTCCGAAATTGTTAAAGGCCCGTACCCGGTAATAGTAAGTTCCCGGCGCGGCCAGGCGGTCGGAAAAACTGATGCCGTTCATCCCGGTTGTCCCGGCATAGGTCCAGCCACCTCCCTGGTACATCCTCTGGATAGTGAAGCCGAGCTCGCTGTCCGAGTCGTCGGTCCATTGCAGAGTGACTACAGCCCCGGCACCGGTATTCCTCAGTCCGGTCGGAGCAACCGGCCGGTATTTGAAATCGGGAGGATAGGTCATGTCCAGAACATAGCTGACCACATTGGTATAGTCGGAAGTCCCGTAATTGTTAAAGGCCCGTACCCGGTAATAATAGGTCCCGTTGGTTGGCAGGATGTCCGGACAACTGTTGAGATTCGGGGTGGGGGCCGCTATTTCCGCCCATACTCCCCCCTCACTCCTTCTTTCTAGCAGGAATCCCAGATCATCGTCGGAGTTGTCGGTCCAGGTCAAAGTAATATCGGCGCCGTCAGAGGTCAGGGTCAGATTGCTGGGCGCGGCGGGAGAACTGCCACCCTCGTTGTTTTCAACGGCCGTGACCGGCTGCGGGCCGACCCCCAACCACATCACCAGGGCCATCAGCGCTGCCCACCACCGTAAGCGTCTGAAACCGGTCATCATTACATACCCTCTCCCTTCTTTGTACGGCAACCAAGCCTTCCATATTTCGCCGCATTAATGCATCCTGTCCCCTGCCGGTTTGAAATCGCGGGGACAAAATTCGCACCCATGCCCGTCTGTTATTAATATTTTATCTGTTAATAATACTTCAAATGAACCCTAAACTTACGCGCCCCCGGCTAGCAGAAAGAAAGAACGCTATGTGGGGTTTAAAACAATCCCTGGGCACTCAACCCGTCCGGGGCATATTTATCCTGCCCGCCGGTCATGATAAGGGCAGGAAACAGTCCCGATATTGGAGGCTTTTGAATATGAATGTGATCGAGATTGACCGCTTGACCAAATATTACGGCAAAGCCCGGGGCATCATCGATGTGAGCTTCAATGTCGAGGAAGGCGAGATATTCGGCTTCATCGGCCCCAATGGAGCAGGCAAGTCTACCACCATCCGCATTCTGCTGGCTCTGATCTATCCCACCGGCGGTAACGCCAGGATATTCGGCCGGGATTGCATCCAAGACGGGGCAGACATCAGGAAGGACATCGGCTACCTTCCTTCCGAGGTATTTTATTACGAAAATATGAAAGTAATTGATCTGCTCAAGTATTCGGCTAGTTTTTATGCCGGCACCGACCTCCACCGGATGCATGAATTGGCCGAAATAATGGACCTCGAGCTCCACCGCCGGATAGACGACCTCTCCTACGGCAACAAGAAGAAGGTGGGCATCGTCCAGGGATTGCTGCACAACCCCCGGCTCATCATACTGGATGAACCTACCGGCGGCCTCGATCCGCTCATGCAGCACAAGTTCTTTCAGCTCATCCAGGAAGAAAACCGGAAAGGGGTCACCGTCCTCTTCTCCTCCCATATATTGAGCGAGGTCCAGAAGATCTGCACCCGAGTAGGGATCATCAAAGACGGGCGGATGGTCCGGGTCGAGGCCATCGACACCCTGGAGCACGACAACTACAAGAAATTCAAGGTCGACCTGGATGAGCCGGTGCCCGATCACTATTTCGACCTCCCCGGTATAAGCGATCTTAAGATCAGCGAACAAACCGTCAGTTTCATTTTCAAAGGCGACATCAACCACATCATCGCCCGGCTATACCCCTGCCAGGTGG
Source organism: Syntrophomonadaceae bacterium (assembly GCA_040217755.1). Classification (GTDB taxonomy): domain Bacteria; phylum Bacillota; class Syntrophomonadia; order Syntrophomonadales; family Syntrophomonadaceae; genus PHAA01. The sequence goes on from JBEHWJ010000060.1 coordinate 9,070, forward strand.
CCAACCTCCTGGTGGAGGAGCCTTCTCTGGAGGAGATATTCCTGCATTACTACGAGAAGGAGGCCTGAGTTTGAATATTTACCGCCAGGAAAACCGGATGAATCTGCCGGCCATGTTGTATTGGACCCTAGGGATGCTTTTGGGGCTGCTCTTCTTCATGTTGATGTTCCCGGCCATATCGAAGGATGCCGTCGTCATCACCGAGGTGACCAAACAGTTTCCCCCCGCAGTAATAAGAGCTCTGGGGCTCAATACCCTGGACCTGAGCACGGTGCTGGGCTTCTACAGTTATGTGTTTGTTTTTATCCTGCTGGTGGGGGCAATCTATGCGCTTAAGTCGGGCATATCAACCCTGTCGGAAGAAATCCGGGCCAAAACCGCCGACTTCCTGGTTTCCAAACCGGTGCGCCGCACGGAGATCGCAGCCGCCAAAGCCCTGAGCGTGGTCACCTTGATCCTGCTGCAAACCATTATTTACGTCCCCCTGGCTTTTGTTGTCACCAAGCTTACTACCCAGCAGGACTTCGACGGGCGGATTTTCCTGGCCATAAATTTGACCCTGATGCTGCTCCAGTTGTTTTTTGTCGCTCTGGGTCTGCTGCTGGCGGTAGTCATAAAGCGGATAAGAAATGTCCTGTCGATCGCCCTGGGCACGGTATTTGCCTTATGGGTGGTGCAAATGCTTAATCAAACCCTGGCCGACCCGGCCCTGGCCTACCTGACCCCGTTCGCTTACTTCGACCTGGCGGGGATAATCGCCTCCGGGGGCTACCAGGCCAATTACCTGGTCGCCGACATAATACTCATCATCACATTTGCTGCCCTGGCCGGGTTCATTTACCAGCGCCAGGACATGCCATCGGTCTAGCCGGATAGGAGGAGGTTCGGTATGAACATCGTAGCCAGAGAATTGCGGGCCAATCTGAAGTCGCTCACCATCTGGTGTATAGCCATGATCCTGCTGATTGCGGTGGGGATGATCAAATACGCCGGCCTAGCCGGGGCCGGCCCGGGGGTGGCTGAGCTCATCGGGCAGTTGCCGGAAGCGATAAAAAGTATTTTGGGACTCGATTGGCTGGATCCGACCACCATCGCCGGTTACTACGGGGTATTCTTCCTCTACTTCATGTTGCTGGGCGGCATTCATGCCGTCATGCTCGGTGCAGCCATAATCAGCAAGGAGGAGCGGGACAAAACCGCCGACTTCCTGTTCGTCAAACCGGTCCGGCGCCGCCGGGTGATCACCGCCAAGCTCAGCGCGGTCATGGTCAACCTGGTCGTATTCAACCTGGTCACCCTCTTGGCCTCTATGTTTTTTGCAGCCCGTTACAATACCGGCTCCTCCATCAACCGACAGATCGTCTGCCTGATGCTGGCCCTCTTTTTCCTGCAAGTGATATTTGCCGCCATCGGGGCCGGGATATCGGGACTGGTGAGGAAGCCCGGCAAGGCCCTTTCCTATGCCGCTACCTTATTCCTGGTCATGTTTTTCCTATCGTCGGCCATCGAGTTGTACCCGAAAATCGATTTTCTCCAATACCTGACGCCTTTCCGGTATTTCCCCATCGGCCCGGTTATGCAGGGCACTTTTGAACCGCTGTTCATAGTCCTGACCATCGCGATAAGCCTGGTCTTTGCCGGTCTGACCTACCTTGCCTTCCAAAAACGGGACCTCTTGGTGTGAGTACAGGCCAACCGGACTACAAGGCTCACACTCCGGGCAGCAACCTTACAACCACTTTTCCTTAACGCATCAAATCTTGACATCCTCAGGCCCGGACCAAATGCCGCACCCCCACAAAAAACCATCCTCTGCTATAGGTTAGAGGATGGTATTCATGACGGTACTTGATTCACTTTTTCCCTAATAAACGATGATGGCCGAAAGACTTTACATATAACATGGAACACCGCACACGCCTGTACTCGATTCACTTTTTCCATGTAAACAAGGGGTGCTTATTTTCAGTTTACCTGTGTTTGCCTATGGTAAGGCCTAACTCATATGATAATACCTTGTCGGGTCAATTCTTTGTCCAACGCCTCTTGATCCGATTTATGCTCCACACTGATAGTGATCATATCCTCCGGGTTAAAGTCGGTCATGATTTCATTAAACAGCTTTTGGATTTCCGCCTTATTGTTCCCTCGAATCATATATCTGCCCAAAGAATTCATCATCTCACCTCCTCGTATATTGGGGTACATACTTATGTTGTTTAAAACGACTAAAATAATACGCTGCCCAAATGCCAAATATTGAATCCAGTAATCCAGCACCGCCCCAATGCCTGATATTCGGCTTATCTTGCCGATCTATTATCGCCCCTTAAAAAAACCCATGATCAAGCCACTTCTTCCCATAAAAAACTCCCCTTTGTGCAGGCCTGAAATGTATTTTTCAGGTGTCTGCTCAAAGAGGAGCAATTCAAGGTCAGCAGGAACCTATGCTTTTATTTGAATTCAAATTGCAGGATGCGGTTGGGGTCAACTTGTTTGATGGCTTCCAATTCCGCTTCCGTGGGCGGCTCCATGACAGGGACTTCAGTTTGGTCGATCTCCCAGCCGGTGTTCTCCTTGACCTCTGCCAGGGTGGTATAGGGGAAAATATAGGCTACCTTCAGGTATTTCTCCCCGGCCGGCTTCTTAAAGATGCACAGCGGGGTTATGACCGTCATCTCCTTGTCCAAGGGGGGAGAGGTGGTGGCGAAATCAACATGCTCGATAAAGGTCTTCTTGTCGTGGGTAGTCTTCCAGATGGTGGTCTTACGGGTAACCGGCGTCAGAGTGGCGCTGCCGGCCCCGCCCGGGCCCCTGAGCTTGGGATGTTCGTAGTCGCCGCCCAGATAGGACATGGCGATCCGGCCTTCTTTGTCCATCTGCAGGCAGGACAGGAAAGCGATATCGCCCTTGCCGGAGCAGAACAGGTCGAAGATCTCATCCAGGCCGAAGGTGGCCACCGAACCGGTATAGGTGTTTTCAGTAAGCGTCGAGGCCACATAAGGCGGACGGGTCCAGTCGTGATCGACCCCGTCACTCAGGGTTACATAGGTGAATTCTTTGCCCATGGCCTTGGCCGCTTTCATGGCCACCATGGGAGTCGAAGAGGCCAGGCCGTGGAATACGATGTCACCGTCTTCGATCTGGCGAATTATGGCCACCGCCATCATTTCAGCTTTGCCATATTCCATCTTTACAGCCTCCCTTCCAGCATCATATCGGCAAATTTTTGCACTTCATCGGCTTTGACCGCCTTTTGATAAGCCTTGTGCTTATCCCATTCGACCGCCTGGTACTCGGGATAGCAGACCCCCGGCTTAGCACCGCCGGGCAGTTCCACCACCGCTTCCACCAGGAAATGAGGGATGGCCGTCAGTTTGGGTTCCTCCTGCATCCGGTAGGAGCCCACGATACGTTCGGTGGTCACGATGGTCTTTCGGGCGGCCCTGGCCATCAGGGCATCCTGGTAACTGGGGCCCAGGATACGGCAGTTTCCATAGATGTCAGCTTCCTGGACGTGGACGATGGCGTAATCGGGTACCAGGGCTTTCACGCACACTGCTTCCACATCCTCAAACGGGCTTTTTATCACCTGGAAGAACTCGGGCCTAATCCCGACCAGGTCACTGCCCCACATACCTCCGACTGGCATGAAAGGGATCCCATAAGCTCCCGCACGGAGAGCATGAATGATGGCGGTTCAGGAGCCTTCGATGGCTCTTACTTTGCCCTCCCCCTCCATGGCTTTGCGCATGCCCGGCGACAGGCCAGCCTCATTCTCCAGGCCGGAGAATCCGAAATAGGAGGTGTCAGCCTGCAGGGTGGCAAGCAGGATATCAGTGGCCAGGCCAGGTGCTGCACCGCAGAGTTTCAGGTTTTTGACCGGCTTTTTGGTAAGGGCCAGGGTAAACAAAACGGGAGTGCGATGCATGGCATTGCCGCCGATGGCGAGCATCATATCGTCTTTGATCAAACCGGTGGCTTGCTGCAAAGACATTAGCTTGTTCTTCATCTTCTTATCCTCCTTATACTAAGATTC
>JBEHWJ010000061.1:0-12972 GCA_040217755.1 Syntrophomonadaceae bacterium
CATTCTCGATGCCCTGGCGAAAATCGGTCCCTGGGGCCAGCATCTGCAGGGAGCGGCGGAATCGCGCCCGGAAAATATCTTCTAACACTAATAACCCTCCATCACCACTTCAATGAAATCATCAAGATTCTTTACTTCGGTTACCGACAGGGTTCTGTAATCCGATTCTACATATTTGCCCCCAGCCGGAACTGTTACCCTTTTATACCCCAACCTTTCAATCTCCTTCAGGCGGGCATCCAGGAACGGCACGGACCGGATTTCGCCGGAGAGGGCCAATTCCCCCAGATAAACCATGTCCAGGGGCAGCGGCCGCTCCCGATAACTGGACAGGACCGCGGCTGCAATCCCCAGGTCAATGGCGGGGTCACGCAGAAACACCCCCCCGGTTATCTTGAGGTATACATCACAGGCGGCAAGGTTTATCCCCCGCCGTTTTTCGAGTACGGCAATGATCAGGGCCAGTCGATTCTGATCTATTCCTGAAGCCATCCGCCGCGGGTATCCGGGATTGCCCGGTGCTACCAGGGCTTGTATCTCGATGAGCAGGGGCCGGCTCCCCTCAAAACTGGCCACCACCGCGCTGCCGCTGACGGTAGGGTCTTTACAGCTCAGAAATACCCGGGTCGGATCGACTACCTCACGAAGCCCGGCTCCGCTCATTTCCAGCAATCCTATCTCATCGGTGGCGCCAAAGCGATTCTTGACACCTCTTAACAGCCGGAAGGGGACATGCTTTTCCCCTTCAAAATATATTACCACATCTACCATATGCTCCAGGACTTTAGGGCCGGCCAATGCCCCTTCTTTGGTTACGTGGCCCACCAGGCAAAAGACCTGGGCGCTCTTTTTGGCTAAATCCGTTATCTTGGCGGTGCACTCCCGCAATTGCGATACGCTTCCGGGGATGGAAGACAAATTCTCGGAATACACGGTTTGAATAGAGTCGATTATTACGAGGTCCGGAGCCAGCTGCTGCAAATAACCAGCCAGCGAGTCAATATTCTGATCGTTCAGAAAATATATGGCCGAATTCTCAATGCCCAACCGGCTGGCCCGAAGTCTAATCTGACCAGCCGATTCTTCTCCGGAAAGATAGAGTATCTTTCTGCCGCTTCGGCCCATGTAGTCCGCTACCTGCAGAAGCAGCGTCGATTTGCCGATCCCCGGGTCACCTCCCAACAGGACGATCGATCCAGGGACCATGCCCCCTCCCAATACCCGGTCGAATTCCCCCATACCACTGGTATACCGGTTCATCTGGGTAAGGGGGATCTCCGTAAGTGCAGTAAGAGAGACATTGCGTTTGTTCTTGGAACTGGCCGCCGGCCGGCTGGATACGAGCTCCTCCATCAGGCTGTTCCAATTCCCGCATCCCGGGCATCGTCCCAGCCACTTCAGAGACTCGTAGCCGCATTCGCTGCATACGAATCGGCTCAGGTTTTTACCCATGATTTTCCCTCACAAATATGATTATAATACAGATTCCAGATCCTATCGGCTGCTCTCTCTAAAAAGTTTATAGCATACAGATAACCAAAGCTGATTGGGTAATCCCGACTTAAGGTGAAACTTTTAAGGGGTAGGTATTTGTTGGCGGACCACTATTTTATTGTCTTGGGCATCGATCAAAATGGTGTCCCCGGGACGAACTGTCTTCTTGAGGATCTCTTCGGACACCGCATCCTCTACCATCTTCTGTATGGCCCGCTTTAAAGGCCGGGCCCCGTAGTTGGGGTCGTAGCCCTCCTTCATAATCAAATCCTTGGCGGCCGCGGTTATCTCCAGACTGAAACCGTTTTCCCTTATGCGCTGCGACAGTTCCTGCAGCAAGAGATCGATTATCTTTTCTAATTCTGCCGCGGTGAGACTGTGGAAAACGATGATCTCGTCGATGCGGTTAAGGAACTCGGGGCGGAATGTATGCTTCATCTGCTCTATAACCCGGTCTTTCATTTTCTCATAATTATCGGCTTCATCCGCGACCCGTTGGAACCCCAGGGTCAGGTTTTTAAACAAGCGTTCTGCTCCTACGTTGGAAGTCATAATGATTATAGTATTGCGGAAATCGACCGTCCGCCCCTGACCGTCGGTCATTCTCCCATCCTCCAATACCTGGAGGAGGATGTTATATACATCGGGATGGGCTTTTTCTATCTCATCAAGTAAGATCACCGAATATGGTTTGCGCCTCACTTTTTCGGTCAGTTGCCCGCCCTCATCATAACCTACGTACCCGGGCGGGGAGCCGATCATACGGGCCACCGCATGTTTTTCCATATATTCGGACATATCCAGCCTGATAACCGACTCCTCGCTGGTAAACATGGCTTCAGCCAGGGCCCGGGCCAGTTCAGTCTTGCCTACCCCGGTCGGCCCCAGGAAAACAAACGATCCTATCGGCCGGTGGGGGTTTTTTAACCCGGCCCGGGCCCGGCGCACCGCTTTGGCTACGGATTTGACCGCCTCATCCTGCCCGACTACCCGGTTGTGCAATACCTCTTCCAGGTGCAGCAACCGTTCCCCTTCTTCAAATGCTATCCGGCTGACCGGAATACCCGTCCACTGCGAAACGATTGCGGCTATATCCTCTTCCCCCACCGTACCTGCCTGGACACTCCGCTTGCTCATCCAATCCCGGCGCCGGGCTTCGATCTCATCCTTGAGGGTCTGTTCCTGATCCCTCAATTGGGCAGCCTTTTCATATTCCTGGGCGTTGATAGCCTCTTCCTTTTCATTTACGATCTCGGCCAATTTAGCTTCCAATTCCTTCACATCGGCAGGCAGGACATAATTGGCCAGGCGGACCCGGGAGGAAGCCTCGTCGATCAGGTCGATAGCCTTGTCGGGCAGGAAGCGGTCAGTTATATAACGGGCCGATAACCGGACCGCACTCTCCAGCGCCTGATCGTTGATCTTGACCATATGGTGAGCCTCGTAGCGATCGCGCAAGCCTTTCAAGATCTCGATACTCTCCTCGACCGTCGGTTCATCCACCTGGATGGGTTGGAACCTTCTCTCCAGAGCGGCATCCTTCTCTACATACTTCCTGTACTCATTCAGGGTGGTAGCTCCCACACACTGAAATTCCCCCCGGGCCAGGGAGGGCTTTAAAATATTGGCGGCATCGATGGCACCTTCGGCGGCGCCTGCCCCCACCAGGGTGTGCAGCTCATCTATAAATACGATTACGTCCCCGGCATTTTTTATCTCGTTGACTATCTTGGTCAGCCGATCCTCAAATTCTCCCCGGTATTTGGTTCCGGCGATCATGGAGGACAGATCCAGGGAAATCACTCTCTTGTGACTGAGGGTCTCCGGCACCTTGTTTTCAAAGATGATCTGGGCCAATCCCTCAACTATCGCTGTCTTGCCCACCCCCGGATCTCCTATCAGCACCGGGTTGTTTTTCGTACGCCGGGATAATATTTGCACGACCCGCTCGATCTCTTTTTCCCGGCCGATAACCGGGTCGAGACGGCCTTCCCCGGCTTCCTTGGTCAGATCCCGGCTGTATGCGTCCAGAGTGGGCGTCTTGCTCCGGGCTTTCCGGTTCTTGTGGTTGAAAGATGTTGCGCCCCCGGAAATGTCGGCCGGAGACTCGGAAGATCCCATACCGGCGCCCTCTCCGCCCAGTAATAACATGACCTGTTGACGCAGGGCGTCCAGTTTGACTCCCATTGATAAAAGCACCTGGCTGGCCAGTCCCTCTTCTTCCCGGAGGAGCGCCAGCAGTATATGCTCGGTTCCCACGTAATTAACGCCCTGCAGGCGGGCCTCATCGAAAGACAGATTGAACACCTTTTTTACCCTGGGAGTGATGGGCAAGTCGCCGGCCGGCCCTTCCCCGGCGTTCTCCTCCCGGCCGATGAAGCGTTTGACTTCTTCGCGTACATTAGCCAGGTCGATGCCCAAGTTGATCAGGGCCCGGGCGCCAACGCCTTCGCCTTCTCTCAGCAGGCCCAGCAGTATGTGTTCGGTGCCGATAGCTGGATGGCCCATCTCCCTTGCTTCTTCCTGGGCGTGGATGACGGTATTGCGGGCGCGCTGGGTAAATTTCCTAAACATCTAATCTGCCTCCTTACCTGATAATCTCTGCTTAATGACCTCTGCTCTTAAGACGTCGCGCTGCATGGCCTCCATAGGATGGCCCCCTATTTTTTGCAGGTGGGCAGACCGGATGGCCACCATCAATTGATTCAAGGTAAAAATACTGATGCCTTTGATTATTTGCAGATCGACTCCCAATCTCACCATGGACAGCATTCTCAATGCTTCGTCAGACCCGATCAAGCGGGCGTTGCTTAAGATACCGTAGGCCCTCCCGATCTTGTCCTCCAACTGGTAAGGCATGTCTGCCATCAACCTCTCGCGGAGCAGGGTTTCCTGTTCAACTATCTGTTCAGCGATAGTCTGCAGGTAATTGCAAATATCTTCCTCGGCCTGTCCCAAGGTGATCTGATTGGATATCTGATATAAATTGCCCACCGGTTCGCTCCCCTCCCCATACAGACCCCGAACCGCCAAGCCCAGCTGACTTACGTTCTGCAGCAAAAGTTTTATCGTACCGGTCATCTGGGCCGCCGGCAAATGCAGCATGGCGGAAGCCCGCATGCCCGTCCCGACATTGGTTGGACAGGCGGTCAAGTACCCTCTGGCCTCATCGAATGCATAGTCTAGAGTCTGCTCCAATTCGTCATCCAACTGTTGGGCCAGGCCATGACATTCTTTAAGGTTCAATCCGGGCAACAGGCATTGGATACGCAGATGATCTTCTTCATTAATCATAACCGCCAGCGATCCGTCCTGATTAAGCATAATACCTCGATAGGCATCCCCCGAAGCGGCATGCTCGGGACTGCAAAGATGCTTCTCGGTCAATGTCTGCCTGTCCAAAATATCCAGTTGGTCGAAGGTTAGCAGGTGCATGGAGCCCAGAATCGATCCCTGGGCCCCCTGACGGGCAGCTTTCACCTTTTCCATGATCTCCGTGCCTTGGGCCGGGTCCAAGAGATGGGGAAAGGGGATAGCAGTTATATTACGGGCCAGGCGCACCCGGCATGAAATAGCGATATCCCGGGGGTCGGCCGGTATATTCATCCAATAAACGTAGCTGCCATTCAACAGGTCTTCCAGACTCATATCGACCAGCCTCCTTATGAGATCTTTTTCTCCAATTCGATAACCTGGTCCCGTATCTGGGCTGCCTGCTCATATTTCTCTTCCCTGACCGCGTCTTGGATCTGGTTTTTTAACGACTCTATCTGCTGTTTGATCATCACCTTATAGCCGCCCCGCACCGGTATCTTCCCGGAATGCCTGCTGTTGCCATGGATACGGCGCAGCGAGGCTTCCATCTCCTGCTCATAAACACGGTAACATTGGCTGCAACCGAGTTTCCCCACCCGTTTTATATCGGTGATAGTCATCCCACATTGGGGACATTGAACCTTGGCCTCCGGGACTTTTTCCTGTTTATAAATCGAGCTGAACATGCCGCCCAGAAAATTGGGGATGGAAAACTGGTTATTGGCATTGAACAACAGACCGCTCTTGTTGCAGGCGCATTGTTCACATAAATGGCTCTCCCGCTTTTCGTCATTGAAGACCTGGGTTAAATGGACGGTAGCAATTCTTTCTTTGCATTCCTCACATAGCATAATAAAACCTCCTGTTTCATCAGATGTTTGGTCGGGTTATCATTTCAGGACTTGGTCTATACCCCTGGTAATACTGTTTAACCGCGGTCATCGACCCTCGATTTTACCAAGACGCTCAATCGGGTATAGATACACGTCGATATTTGCTTTGGAGAATCAGCAGTACGAATTTGGGTAATGCCAACTGGCGACGCCATCGGCTCGGTTCAGCCAGCAAACGGTAGAGCCACTCCAGATTCATTCTTATCATCCAACCCGGGGCCCGTTTTTTGTTCCCGGCGATTACGTCCAGGCTTCCCCCGACTCCAATACAAACCGGAACCGCCAGGTCGTCTTTATTTTGGCTGATCCATATTTCCTGCTTGGGGGCACCCAGAGATACCACCAGAATGTCGGCTTGGCTGTGGTTAATATCAGCAATTATCGAAGCTACCTCTGATGGTTGGAAATAGCCGTGATGACTTCCACAGATATGCAACCCGGGAAAGCGTGCCTTCAGTTGCCCGCCGGCCTCGTCGGCTACCCCCGGGGAGGACCCCAACAGGTATATCTTCCACTTGCGAGTCGGGGCTGTCTCGCAGATGGAATACAATAAATCGATACCCGATACCCTTTCCGGGATGACGTAGCCCAGTTGCCTGCCCCCCCATACTATTCCAATCCCATCTGGGGTTACTACTGCCGCTTCATTGATTATACCCAACAACTCGCGGTTGGTCTGGGCCTGGTATACAATCTCCGCATTTAAGGTTATTACATGCGCTGTTTTCCGGGCATCGACAAGTTCGGTTATTTTGTCAAGGCATTGCGCTGTATTCAATATATCCACCCGGCATCCGAGTATAATGACCTGGTCCTGATTCAACCGTAATCCTCTTTCCTTATAATTAGTTTCGAGATCAGGTTCACTGGGTTGATTAAAAATATTGTAACCTGAATTGAATATTAATTTTCATAAAAAAACCCGCCCCCAGGCGGGTAGGTTTTGACTAGAGTACCCTTCTGGCACCCTTACGCTGGTGGGCGGCCAAAATATTCATTTCGTTTAAGGCTTTCCCGGTCCCCATGGCAACGCAAGATATAGGATCCTCGGCCAGGTGCACCGGCAGCCTGGTTTCCATGGACAGCAAACGGTCCAGGCCATTCAGCAGCGAACCGCCGCCAGTCATGACTATCCCGGTATGAACTATATCAGCGGCCAATTCCGGCGGAGTAACCTCCAACACCTTTTTAACCGCGTCGATGACCGCATAAACAGGTTCCTCCAAGGCCTGCCAACTCTCCTCGGAGGTTATGGTGATGGTCTTGGGCAGACCCGATACCAGGTCACGCCCCCTTACTTCCATATTATCATACCGGTTACCCTCGGTTATCCAGGCCGACCCTACGTTCATCTTGATTTCCTCAGCCGTTCTCTCCCCGATCATTAAACTATATTCACGGCGGATGAATCTCACTATGGCTTCATCGAATTTGTCCCCGCCTACCCGCAGCGAGGTATTGCATACTATTCCCCCCAAGGAGAGGACCGCTATGTCTGATGTCCCGCCCCCGATATCGACCACCATGTTGCCGCTGGCCTCAGCGATGTTGAGTCCTGCTCCTAAAGCGGCGGCCAGCGGTTCTTCGATTATAAAAGCCTGTTTGGCACCTGATGCCAGGGTGGCTTGCCTAACGGCCCGTTCCTCGACATCAGTGGCGCCGGTAGGTATACACACGATGACCCGGGGTTTGAAGAACAACCTCCGGCCCATTACCCGCCTAATAAAATACGTCAGCATCTTTTCGGTGGTGTCATAATCGGCTACCACGCCTTCACGCAGCGGTCTGATGGCTACGATGTGACCGGGAGTCCGGCCCAGCATCTCCCGGGCTTCCTCCCCGATGGCTATGGCTTTGTTGCTATTCTTGTCCAATGCCACAACAGACGGTTCGTGAAGCACGATACCCTGTCCCTTCTTAAACACCAGGACGCTGGCGGTACCAAGATCAATCCCTATATCTTCAACGAAAACCACTATTTCGATCCTCCCGGCAAAAATTCATATTATCGTTAATTAATCCTATTTTACCTTTTATTCGTCATAGTGGCTAATTATTTTAGTAACATGAAAAACCGGGAATCGCGGCTTCTTCTGCAGATGCCGGGCGGGAGGATTGTGGTAAATCTTGCATCCACTAGGGGCTGTCGATCGGCGCGGCAGCCATGACCTGTTTCAAAGCCTCCCGACCTTCATTATTGTGAGCATACTTCTTCCGGGTGGCCTCTCCGCCGCGGAGATGTCTTTCAGCTTTATTGCGGTCCAGTACATTTCTCACCTCGTCGGCCAGCTCTTTACTGATACGGGGCAGTCTTTCTGATACATCCTTGTGCACCGTGGACTTGCTGATGCCAAACACCTCGGCGGTGCCCCGAACCGTATCTGAAGTCTGAAGTATATACCGGGCTACCCTCACCGCTCTTTTTCTAATGTAGTTCTGCATCTATCCGTTACCTCCCCCTGAATATATTTAAATTTATATTCAGGAGGGGAGTAATCGAGACCTTAGTATCCTAAATTATAAAAAGTGACCCCTTGATAATATTTCTGAAGTATCTGCCGATAGTTCTTGCCGCGCTCGGCCATACCGTTGGCGCCGAATTGGCATAACCCGACCCCATGCCCGTATCCGCGGCTGGTAACTATGGTTGTCCGGGCTGATGTATGAAATTCTATCCAGGTTGACGGCAGTCCCAGCTTTTGTCTCAAAGTAGTGGCATCGACAGATTTCCCATTAATACTTATTTTCTGAGCACGCCCCCCCGGGGTGTGCGATATTACCTTGATTTTAAGTGGGGAACCACCATCTCCGACTAACCCCAGGATGGCCTCATTGGGGACCTCGATCTTTTCTTGGTAGTGTGGTGACTTGTCACAATCGCTGCATTTGACCGGCTGCAAATAACCTATCTGACCGCCCCAGACAGCATTGGCACTTTCGGTACGGCCTCCGCATGTAGAACAGTACAGGGCATCGATCGGTTGTGAATCAAACAGTAGTATCTCGCCGCGGGTTTCATTGACCGCCTTCTCGATCTTTTCCAGCAACTTGGCTCGGTCCGGATTGGCTGGAGCAAAATCAGAAGACCCTACGAAAGCCTGGCAGGTAGATATTTCGTCCGACAAGTCAGCCCCGCCGGGGTATGTAGTATGGCTTATGATCTTTTTGACTGCATAGGTACGTGCGCATACAGCTTGGGCTTTTAAAGCTTCGATGTGGAATGAAGCTGGCATTTCGGCCGCCACGGTCCCCTTTATATACTCCTCCAATTCGAGGTCGATGACTTTGTCCTCCTGATGGAGATACAATTGGATTACCGTTGAGCCGGTCGTGGAAGGGTGGGGATTAAAATAAAACCATATTGCGGGCATACAAGCAATTAAAAATATTATGATGCCTATCTTTCTGTTTCTTCGTTTCATACCCTATTAATATTAAAGGAACATGACCCTGATGCCATGTTCCTTTATACCTGATCCAGTTTGGCCTCTAATCACGGTTGGCACTCAATTTGGGCACCCATCGCATTTAATTTACTGGTTATGTCCTCATAACCACGATCTACATGGTGACTATTCAATAAGACCGTATTGCCTTGGGCCGTCAATCCAGCAATAACCAAGGCTGCCCCTGCCCGCAGGTCGGAGGCTTTAACCTGAGCCCCGGTCAATTTTTTGGCCCCTCTGATAATGGCAATCTTGCCTTCGGTTTTTATATCGGCACCCATCCGGCTCAATTCTTGTACATGCATGAACCGGTTCTCGAAAACCGATTCGCTTATTATACTGCTGCCATTGGCACAACTTAAATAGGCCATGAACTGGGCCTGCATATCGGTGGGGAAACCTGGATAAGGGAGGGTTTTGATATAAACCGGATTTACCTTGGATGATCTTTTGATTTCTACATTGTGCCGGTTCTCTACCACCTCGGCGCCACTCTCGACCAATTTTGCGGTTACCGCTTTTAGATGCTCGGGTATGACATTATTTATGATTGCTTCTCCTTTGGTCGCAGCCACTGCCACCATGTAGGTCCCTGCTTCGATTCGATCCGGGATGGGGATATATTTCACCCCTTTGAAGTCTTTTACTCCTTCAATTTTTATTACATTGGTTCCGGCTCCGCTAATCTTGCCGCCCATACGATTGATAAAATTGGCCAGGTCCACAATTTCTGGTTCCAAAGCCGCATTCTCGATATAACTGACTCCATCCGCCATGGCCGCTGCCATCATAACATTTTCGGTCGCCCCCACACTGGGATAATCAAGATAAACATGGGCTCCCCTCAGTCCATTGGCCTTGGCGATCAGGTCTCCCGAACGCAGATTGATTTCCGCCCCCAGGGCATGGAATCCCTTTAGATGTAAATCGATTGGTCTGGAACCAATTGCACAACCCCCGGGCAGAGCCACCCGTACTTTACCCAGACGGGCCAGAAGAGGACCCATCACCAGTACGGAGGCCCGTATCTGCCGAACCAAATCATAAGGAGGATGGTAGGAACTAGCCTTGCCACCCAAGACCATCGTTCTATCCCGACTGGATATCTGTTTACCTAATCGTTCCAACAAGGTGCCGATCACTGCGACGTCGTTTATTTTGGGTACCTTGCCCAGCTCGACGACGTCATCGGTCAAAATAGAGGCCGCCAATATAGGTAATATCGCATTTTTGGAGGAGCTAACCTCGATCTTGCCGTTTAGGGTCGTTTTTCCTTTAATCACCATTCTCAATTTGCAATCATCACCTCCCTCATGGTACGAGCTAATAATCACATAACAAAAGGGGAACCCCCAATTGCACTTCAGTTTTATTCTCCGTATTGACCCGTACCACCGCCTGGAGATTAATATTATCCCCGGCAACGTTTACGGGGCGGATCGGGATGGATTTACTGTATCCAGTTCTAGTAATCATGGACCCTTCCTGAAAATAACTTTTTGGAGTTGCCTGCAGGTTGGTCAATAATACATCCAAAAGTTCTTCCCGCCCGGTTAAATCCGGTCTGGCATCTATTATCCCTTTGTACTGATAATAAACACTACAGTCATATAACTGCCGCAGTTGGGCTTCATACCCTTGCAGCTTTTGGCCCCCCTGGTCCACTATGGTTATCAAAATATTAATGTTATTTCTTGCCGGCAGGCTGGACTGCAAAAGAAAATAATATTGCATATTGGCAAGGATTAGATGGTATTCCAGAGTTCTGATGTCGTTTTTTTCCTGGTACAGGAACCTATCGGATTCGGCAGGCAAATCAAGATGTTGGAGCAATTGAACCAAGATTAAACCCAATTCATTTTCGCTTCCATCTGTTTTTATTGTTGCCCAACAGTCAATTCGGGATTCGAGCAAATTTGCCCCGATTGATGCAAATGCTAGTCGATATGGTGATTCATTTTTGTTTTGTTGGGCGATGCAATATTTTAGGTAGGAATCGCTGGAGAAGCTGATAGCGGCAAATAAGGCAAGATAGATGATGACCTTTTTTAACATCGGAAAATCCTCCGCAACTTTACCATGAGCTTTGCCGATGTATAAAGGGTTTATTCCCAAAGACCCAAAAAAAAACCTGACCAGGTCAGGTTGGATAATTAATGAACTTATTAATTTGAAGGGTTTTGATTTTGATCGTCGGGCATCAGGTTTTCAAAGTCTTGCTGGGAAAAGCCTTCATTCTGTGCATCCAACTGGTCCTGATATTCCTGCTGCCGTTGCTTGGCCTCCAGAGCTGTCTTCCCCACCTTGTTGAACTGGCGATATATTATGTAGGCAAACACCATGGTAACGACAAAGACCACGGCGATAAACACAAGAAATTTGACTTGCAGGCTGTTCACTATCAAAAGACCCCCTCGCTCAGTTTTTTGGTTTGGCATTCTCCCGGGCTCGCTGATCCCGCTTTTCTCGTTTCAATCTTCTCTCTTCGGCCTGCTTGGCAGCCCGCTCTTTACCGATCTCCGTCATGCGCCCCAAACCGACCCACATGCCCAAAAACATGATCGCCTTGATCAGGTAGTAGGTGAGTACCCCTATCACCATTAATTCTAATGGGCCAAATTTCATATTCCCACCACATCGGTCGAATCAGCAAGAATTATCAGGACACCAGCCACGGCGAAACCTTTCTTGGCTTGCTTAAGTCCGAAGGATTCGGAAATGATGGCATAATCATTCATTTAGTTATTCTCCCTTTAAAAACCTTGACCCGTATCGGATAGGATTAATGTGATAACCGTGCAAAATAACTATGCCTTCAATTATAATTTAATGTTTTTAAATACACCACCCTTTTAGTAAGATAAGCATACTAAGACTAACCGGTTCAAATGCCATACTGGCGGGCTTAAAGCACCTACCGGGAAATTGATAATATTATGATTTGCCATTCTTTCGCGCTTTACTTTTTTACTATGTTTTTCTTTTCGTAGCGGACCAGATTAATTAAATTCTCCTTATTCAAGTCGTCGACCAGATACAAAGCACCTTCCCCGGCTTTGGCCAGTTTCTCCATGAAATTGGCATTCGATTCAACCCCGATGCATATGAAGCGCAATTTCTGTTCAGGTATATTAGCCGCAGCAGAGAGTGCATCCGCCTGAGCATCCATGGTCCATAAGGCCGCGTTGGGGATACCATCTGTTATCAAAACCAGCAGGGGATTGCGCACCCGGCTGTTTTTGACGAGCTCCAGGGCCGTCATAATGCCATCGGCCAATGGAGTCATACCGGCCGGATTTATGGTCTGCAATCCTTTCGTCAACACGCTTTGGCTTCGGGTGAAAGGTGCTACCACCCGGGCACTCCTTTCCTGGAAGGTCACCACTGCCACCCGTTCCTTGCCGGTAAGAAGCAAATGCTGAGCCAGAAAGCTGGCCGCCTGTCTTTTTTCGCCGGCCATACTGCCGCTGGCATCCAACAGTAGACATATATCTATAGGTATATAACTTTTCTTATCGTAGAAATGAAGGTCCTGTTTATTTATCGATAGCCGCTTCTCCCCCCGCAACAGTGCATTTTTCTTGGCCTGGACAACCGTCTGGGCTACCGCCATGTTACCGGTCCAATTGTCTTTTTTATTGATGGTCCGGTTATAATTGACCAGCTGCACGTCGGTTGTATCCTGGTCCGACTGACCTATCTTACTGAAACGAGAGGTGCGCCCACCGGGCACTCGGCGGATGTTGCGCCTGATTTCGGTCTCAAGCTCTATCCGGTGTTTTACGACGTAATCCTGTACGGCCAGGCCCTGCTTGGTCAATATC
>JBEHWJ010000062.1:0-12838 GCA_040217755.1 Syntrophomonadaceae bacterium
CCTGACCATAGCCTTATCCAAGGGAACCCTGCTAAAGCCCACGGCTGGAATGTTGGAGGCTGTCGGGCTGCCTTCGGAAGGCATCCTGTCGGATAGCCGGGCTATGATATTCGATTATCCCGGAGAACCTTCCATCCGTTATATAATCTGCCGGCCCACCGATGTCCCCGCCTACGTGGAACACGGGGCCGCCGACCTGGGCATCGTCGGCAAGGACGTCATAATCGAGCAGGGCAAGGACGTCTTCGAGATGGCCGACCTGAAATATGGATACTGCCGCTTTGTGGTAGCCATCCCGGAGGGATTGCGGGGGATAACCCCCAAGGACCTGAATTACAAACGGGTAGCTACCAAATTCCCGCGCGTAGCCGAAAATTTCTTCCGCCGCCAGGGTTTGCAGGCAGAGGTTATCGAACTGCATGGAAATATCGAACTGGCCCCCCTGATGGGCCTGTCCGACGTGATAGTCGACCTGGTATCCACTGGCCGGACCTTGAAGGAAAACAACCTGGTGGAACTTGTCACCATAATGGAATCGACCACTCGCCTGATCGGCAACCTGGTCAGTTTCCGGACCAAATATGATATCATCCAGCCTTTGCTGGAAAGAATAAAAGCACTGGTGAAGGAGCAATAGCGATGCGAATAAGGAGATTCGACACCACTCAGGGGGGTCTGGAGGAGTTCCTGGCCGCAGGAGCCATCGATATGGGGCTTTACGAAGCCGGGGTGAAGGCGATCGCCGAGGAAGTCCGGACCCGGGGCAACCAGGGCATATTTGCCTGCACCGCCCGTTATGATGGGGCGGCCATCGACGAGTCCAATTTCATGGTCAGTGAAGCCGAGATAGAAGAAGCCTGGGGCAAGGTCGACGATGATTATGTGATCGCGCTGCGCAAGGCGATAGACAATATAACCCTGTTTCATCAGAAGCAATTGCGGAACTCGTGGATGGAGCCGGATGAGAGAGGCAACATCCTGGGTCAGCTGTATCGCCCCTTGGAGAGGGTCGGCATCTATGTTCCGGGCGGTACCGCCGCTTATCCGTCTTCGGTGCTCATGAACGCCATACCGGCCATGGTGGCCGGGGCGGGGGAGATCGCTATGGTCAGTCCCCCTGACAAGCAAGGGAAGATGAACCCTTTTACCCTGGTGGCCGCTTCAGAATTGGGCCTGCCGGAGATATACAAGATGGGCGGAGCCCAGGCGATCTTCGGATTGGCCTGGGGCACCGAGACCATCAGAAAAGTCGACCTGATCAGCGGACCCGGCAATATTTATGTGACCCTGGCCAAGAAGATGGTTTATGGTGACTGCAATATCGATATGCTGGCCGGTCCCAGCGAAATCCTGATAGTAGCCGACCAACAGGCTGATCCCGCCTATGTGGCCGCGGATATGATGTCTCAAGCCGAGCATGATATACTGGCCCGCAGCATACTGGTCACCGATGACGCCGGCCTGATGGACGCGGTCGAAAGGGAGCTCGAGCGCCAGGTGGGATATCTTTCTCGCTCGGAGATAATCAAGCAATCATTGACCGAACGTGGAGCCATGATCAAGGTGGCCAACCTGAGGGAGGCCTGCGCGGTGGCCAATATGACCGCGCCCGAGCACCTGGAACTGATGGTCGACAAACCATTTGAGATCTTAAGCCTGATAAGGAATGCCGGGGCCATCTTCCTGGGCCGCAACACCCCCGAACCGGTAGGGGACTATATCGCCGGCCCCAACCACATACTGCCCACCGGCGGGACGGCCCGGTTTTATTCCCCGGTCACCGTCGATACCTTCACCAAGGCTTCCAGCATAATATATTACTCCCGGACGGGCCTGGAAGAGGACGCAGATGATATAATCAAACTGGCCCAGGTCGAAGGCCTGACTGCCCATGCCAATTGTCTGCAGATAAGAAAGGAGAGTTGATATGGCGGATGACAGAAGAGTTGGGGAGATCAAAAGAAAAACCCGCGAGACAGAGGTCTTTGTGGAACTGGACCTGGACGGCAACGGACTGCACCAGATCGACACCGAGATAACCTTCCTGAGCCATATGCTGACCCTGTTTGCAGTGCACAGCCTCTGTAACCTGAAGCTGGCTGCCCGCGGCGATATGGAGGTGGATGACCATCATACCGTCGAGGATATCGGCATCTGCCTGGGTGAAGCGATAAAGATGGCCCTGGGGGACAAGAAGGGCATCACCCGTTACGGGTCGGCCACCATCCCCATGGATGAAGCCCTGGCCCGGGTGGCCATCGACCTATCCAACCGGCCCCGCCTGGTCTATGACGTGCCGGTGGCGGCCGAGCGCCTGGGGGTACTGAGCACCGAGAACATCAAGGAATTCTTCCAGGCGGTGGTCAACCATGCCGGCATTACCATGCATATCGATCTCTTAAAGGGAGAAAATTCGCATCATATCATAGAAGCAGTATTCAAAGCATTTGCCCGCGCCTTTAAAGAGGCGGTGGCCATCGATCCCGATATCGAGGGAGTGGTATGGTCCTCTAAAGGCCGGCTTTAGGAGGCATAACCCGGTTTGATCGCGATAATCGATTACGGGATGGGCAACCTGGCCAGCGTCCAGAACGCCTTTCTCAAGGTGGGGTACCCCACCATAATCACCTCTCATCCGGAGGAGATACTGCAGGCTGATAAAGTAGTGCTGCCCGGGGTGGGGGCCTTTGGCGATGCCATCGACAACCTCCGCCGCCGGGGCATCGACCAGACCATATATGAAATCGTGGCGCGGCAGACCCCGCTGCTGGGGATCTGCCTGGGACTGCAGCTGCTTTTCAGCGAGAGTGAGGAAAACGGCTTGCACCAAGGCCTGGGCATCATCCCTGGCCGGGTGCAGCGCTTCCGGTTGCCCGCCGATTTCAAGGTGCCCCAGATAGGCTGGAACAGCATCGAGGCCGAGCCGGCCAGCCGCATGCTGGCGGGTATCCCTTCCGGCAGCTATTTCTATTTCGTCCATTCCTATTATGTGGTGCCCGAGGATGAAACGGTGGTGGCCGCGCGTACTGATTACGGGGTAAATTTTGTCTCCGCCATCGAGAAGAGTTCCATTATGGCGGCTCAATTCCACCCGGAGAAATCCAGCCGGCTGGGGCTGCATATATTGAAGAATTTCGGGGAGCTGAAGCTATGATAATATTCCCGGCCATAGATCTTAAAGAAGGACAGTGTGTGCGCCTGGTGCAGGGGCGCAAGGAGGACAAGACCGTCTATTCCAACACCCCCGGCGCGGTGGCCCGTTCGTTTGAAGAGCAGGGGGCCCGGTATCTGCATGTGGTGGATCTGGACGGGGCCTTCGAGGGAGGGCCGCGTAACCTGCAAGCTATAACCGAGATAGCCGGAGCAATCAAGATTCCCTTTCAGGTGGGCGGGGGACTCCGGACCCGGGCGGATGTCGAACGGCTTTTGGCCCTGGGGGCCAGCCGGGTCATCATCGGCACCCGGGCAGTCCACAACCCGGTTTTCATGGAGGAGCTGCTGCAGGAATACGGACCCGAGAGGATCCTGCTGGGCATCGATGCCCGGGACGGGATGGTGGCCTTGCAAGGTTGGGTGGAGAAATCGAACCTGGATGCCTTCAAGTTCGGCAGAACCATGTACGATCTGGGGGTAAAAACCGCCATTTATACGGACATCGCCCGGGATGGCCTGTTGCAGGGACCCAACCTGCCGGCCATCGAAAAGATGGTACGCCAGAGCCGGCTCAACATAATTGCCTCGGGGGGAGTATCGACGGGCGAAAACATAAACGCTTTGAAAAGGCTGGAACCACTGGGTCTTTCCGGAGCTATAGTCGGCAAAGCCCTTTACGAGGGCAAAATCAGCCTGGCTGACGCCCTGGCGGCGGCCCGATAGATATAAGGAGCATTATAATGCTAGCCAAGAGAATAATTCCCTGCCTGGACGTCCATGCCGGGAGGGTAGTAAAAGGGGTAAATTTCCTGGACCTTCGGGATGCCGGGGACCCGGTGGAACTGGCCGCCTTCTACGACCGGGAGGGGGCCGACGAGTTGGTCTTCCTAGATATCACCGCTTCTTCGGAAGGGCGCCAGACCATGCTGGAGGTAGTCCGCCGTACCGCCCGGGAAGTGTTCATCCCCTTTACGGTGGGGGGCGGGATACGCACCATCAAGGACATCCGCGATACCCTCAACGCCGGGGCCGACAAGGTTTCGGTCAATACCGCCGCCATCCAGAATTCCCGGTTGATAACCGACGGCGCCATGAAGTTCGGCAGCCAGTGCATAATCGCAGCCATCGATGCCCATAGCCGCCCGGGAGGAGGCTGGGAGGTATACATTCACGGGGGCCGCACCCCTACCGGCATCGATGTATTGGAGTGGGCCCGGCAGGCCCAGAGCCTGGGAG
This sequence comes from Syntrophomonadaceae bacterium, assembly GCA_040217755.1. Lineage (GTDB taxonomy): Bacteria > Bacillota > Syntrophomonadia > Syntrophomonadales > Syntrophomonadaceae > PHAA01. The sequence goes on from JBEHWJ010000062.1 coordinate 4,390, forward strand.
CGGGCGAAATACTTCTGACCAGTATGGATAAGGATGGCACCAGGGAAGGCTATGACATCCTCTTGACCGCAGCGGTAGCGGAAGCGACTTCCATACCGGTCATCGCCTCGGGAGGTGCGGGCAGCCTCGAGCACCTGTACAAGGCTTGTACGGAAGGCAAGGCGGATGCAGTCTTATGCGCTTCCATCTTTCACTACCGTGAATATACCATCCGCCAGGCCAAGGAGTACCTGGCGGGAAGAGGAGTGACGATAAGATTATGATAGACAGGATAAAATTCGACGAACGGGGCCTGGTGCCGGCCATCATCCAGGACATCAAGAGCGGCCGGGTACTGATGATGGCCTACATGAATGCCGAATCGCTGGGTAAAACCATCGAGACCGGCAAGACCTGGTTTTATTCCCGCAGCCGCGGGCAGCTGTGGATGAAAGGCGAGACCTCCGGACACGTCCAAGAGGTCCAAGACATTTTTTACGACTGTGACCAAGACTGTCTCCTGATCCAGGTGGAGCAGACGGGAGCCGCCTGCCATACCGGGCATTATTCCTGCTTCTTCCGCAATGCCGCCGGTGAAGAGGTGGAGCCGGCGGTGTTTGATCCCGACCGGGTATACGCCCCCCAGGCCAGTGCCGCCATCCTGTATGAGCTATACGATGTCATAACCGACCGCCGCCGGAAGATGCCGGCTGGCTCCTATACCTCCTACCTGTTCGAAAAAGGGATCGACAAAATTTTGAAAAAGGTAGGGGAAGAGAATGCCGAGGTTATAATCGCCGCCAAGAACCGCAGCCAGGAGGAACTGGTCTACGAGGTTGCGGATCTCCTGTACCACCTGTTGGTGCTCTTGGTGGAACAGGATGTACCCCTGGAGAACATATTCGCCGAACTAAAATCCCGCCGTTAAGGGTGGCCATGGGAAACCCCAACCTCATCCAACCGCCGAGCCCGCGTCCGCAGATTTGGAGGCGGGTTGCTTTTTGCCGGTTGCCGGCGGGAAGGGCCGGCATTGGTCGGGATGGGGAGCCCAGGCTGCCCCGGCAGTCGGATGATCGGCCCGGAAAGGTCAAATACAGCCGGTGCTTAAATCCCGGCCGCCATTTGTGGTATTATATAGGAAAGACAAATCCGTCCTTCAGATTAGAAAGCAGGTAATCGAATGCTGGATATAATAACCGGATTAAACGACCGTCAACAGGAAGCGGTCTTTCATTTTGACGGGCCCTGTATGGTCCTGGCCGGGGCTGGCAGCGGCAAGACCAGGGTTTTGACCAGCCGCATCGGCAGCCTGATCGACAGCGGGGTGCGGCCTGATTCTATCCTGGCCATTACCTTTACCAACAAAGCCGCCCAGGAGATGAGGGACCGGGTGGTGCGGCTCATCCCTGATTACAGCGGGCACTGGATCCAGACCTTCCATGCCGCCTGTTACAAGATCCTGCGCATGGAAATCCATCATCTCGGCTATGACCGCGGATTTGCCATCCTGGGGGAGAGCGAGAGCAAGAACCTCATCAAAGAGATCCTCAAGGAAGAAAACGATTACGAGACCAAACCGGATGAGGTCATGTATATAATCAAGCAGGTCAAGAACAGCCTGGTAAACCCCGAGCAATATTACCAGGAACTGCAGCGGCCGAACTGGGTGCGGGAGAAATACCATCGCGTCCACCGCCTCTACAACGCCCGTTTGAAAGAGTACAATGCCCTCGACTTTGAAGACCTCATCGTCCTTTGCATCCAGCTTTTCAAGGAGTACCCCGAGGTGCTCCAGAAATATCAGGACCGTTTCCGCTACATCATGGTGGATGAATACCAGGATACCAATAAAGCGCAATACGAGTGGGCCAACTTGCTGGCCGCCCGGCATCGCAACCTGTTCGTGGTCGGTGACCCCGACCAGTCCATATATAGTTGGCGGGGAGCGGACCCCGGCAACGTCAAGCGTTTCCTGCGCGACTACCCCGATGCCCATCTGGTCAAGCTGGAGACGAATTATCGTTCCAGCCGCCACATCATCGCGGCTGCCAATGCGGTCATCTGCCACAACCAGGATCGTGAGGAAAAACAACTCCATACTGACAATCCCGAGGGGGGCAAGATAATATACTTCTGCGCCGGGGACAGTTTTCAGGAGGCACAGTTTATCGCCAATGCCATTGCCGACCTGGTCGACCGGGAGGGCCGCCGCTACGGGGAGTGTTCCATCTTCTACCGCACCCATGCCCAGTCCCGCATCATCGAGGAGGCCCTACTGAGCAAATATATACCCTACCGTATCATCGGCGCCCGTAAATTCTATGAGCGCAAGGAGATTCGCGATATAGTGGCCTACCTGAAATTGATCTGCAACAAAAATGACCGCCTCAGTTTCCGCCGGGTAATCAATGTTCCACGGCGGGGCATCGGCGATAAGACGGTGGAGAAACTGGAGGAGGCCGCTGCCCGTGAGGGATTGACCATCCTGGAGGTACTGCCCCGCGCGGCGGAGATCAACGGTATCAGCAAAAAGATGGCGGCGGTGCTGGTGGATTTTTACGGCATGGTGAGCTATTTTGCCAGCCTCAACGAGTCCGGGGCCTCCCTGCGGGAAGTCCTGGACCAGGTGATAGAGATGAGCGGTTATATGGATGACCTGAAGAAGACCAGCGGCGCCGATGCCCAGGCCCGCATCGACAACCTGCTGGAATTGCGTTCCCTTACGGTGGAATTCGAAAACGAGGGGATGGAAGACCTGGAGGATTTCCTGGCCCGCATCGCCCTGGCCCAGGATACCGACGAGATAGATCACAATGACACAGTGGTGATGATGACCTACCATGGGGCCAAGGGCCTGGAATTCCCCGCGGTATTCATGACCGGGATGGAGGAAGGAGTCTTCCCTTCCTACCGGGTCGAATCCACGGAAGAGATGGAAGAAGAGCGGCGGCTCTGTTATGTGGGCATTACCAGAGCCCAGGAGCGCCTTTATCTAACCAACGCGGTATCGCGCCTGCTATATGGCTACGAGAGAAACAATCCTCCTTCGCGGTTCCTGCAGGAGATACCTGAAGACCTGCTGCAGGCTCCCCCGGAAAAGAAGCGGGTGGCGGGGCCATTGTTTGAGGGCGATACCGTCATCCACAAGAAGTTCGGGGTGGGCCTGGTGCTGAAATTGACCGAGGACGACATCGCGGTGGTCGACTTTGAAAGAGCCGGTACCCGCATGCTGCGTTTAGATATGGCCCCTTTGGAAAAGATAGTATAGAAAACTTTAGATGCAGACCAAATCGCTTTAGGAGGCCGGATCTTGAGCGATGTAAAGGCCCGATTGGAGGAACTGCGGGAGGTTATCCGCCGTCACGAATACCAATATTATGTGCTGGACGAGCCCCTCATCAGCGATCAGGAGTTCGACCAACTGATGCGGGAGCTGGTGCGGCTGGAGGATTTGTATCCAGAGCTGGTCACCCCTGATTCCCCTTCCCAGCGGGTAGGCGGGGAAGCCCGGGCCGGCTTGTCCACCGTGGTACACCGTACCCCTTTGCTGAGCCTTGACAACGCTTTCTCGCTGGCCGATCTGCAGGCCTTCGACCGGCGTATCCGTAAAACCACTCTCCCCTCCTATATGGCCGAACTGAAGATCGACGGGGTCTCGATAGCCCTGGTCTACGACCACGGAGTGCTGGTCAGCGCCGCCACCCGCGGCGATGGACTGCTGGGCGAGGATGTCACCCCTAATGTCCGCACCATCAAGGTCATACCGCTGCAACTGCGCTCCCCGCTACCCCGTTTGGAAGTGCGGGGCGAAATCTTCATGCCCAAAAGCGAATTTGTGAGATTGAACCGGGAGCGGGAGGATAAGGGGGAGAAAGTCTTTGCCAATCCCCGTAATGCTGCCGCCGGTTCCCTGCGCCAATTGAACCCGAGAATAACCGCCAGCCGTTCCCTGTCTGCCTACATATACGACATAACCCATATCGAGGGAGAGAATATAGATACCCAGGCGCAAGCCCTGGCCTTCATGCAGGAACAGGGTATACCGGTAAACCAGGCCTGTCGCCTCTGCAATGGTATCGACGAAGTATCTGCCTATTGCCGGCAATATGAAGAGGAACGCCACAACCTGCCCTATGAGATAGATGGGGTGGTGATCAAGCTCAATGAATTCGCTCCCCGCCGGGAGATAGGCCAGACCGCCAAGAACCCGCGCTGGGCCATCGCCTACAAGTTCCTGGCCGAGGAAAAGGAGACCATAATCAAAGGTTGCGAACTCAATGTGGGCCGGACCGGCATCATCGCCCCCACCGCCCTGCTGGAACCGGTCTCCCTGGCCGGCACCACCGTCAGCCGGGCCAGCCTGCACAATTTCGACCTGGTGAGAGATAAAGACATCCGCATCGGCGACACGGTGCTGGTCCACAAGGCCGGCGACATCATACCGGAAGTGATACGGCCGGTAGTAGAGAAACGCACCGGCCGTGAATTGGTGATCGCTCCGCCGGTTCACTGCCCCAGCTGCGGCAGCCGGGCGATCAGGCCGGCGGGAGAGGTAGCCTGGCGCTGCGAGAACCTTAACTGCCCGGCCCGTTTGATCGAGAGCCTGGTATTCTTCGCTTCCCGCGACGCTATGGATATCGACGGGATGGGGCCGGCCCTGGTGGAGCAACTGGTGGCCAACGGGTTGGTGAACAACATCGCTGATCTTTATGACCTGGACCAGGACACCATCGCCAGCCTGGAACGCATGGGGGCCAAATCGGCCGATAATCTGAAAAAAGCAATTGAGAACAGCAAGAACCGGCCGCTGCACCGCTTGATAACCGCCCTGGGGATAAGGCATATAGGCCTTAAGACGGCCCGTACCCTGACCGGGGTGATCAAGCATATGGAGCGATTTAGGACCATCACCGCCACTGAACTGGTGCAGATACCCGAGATAGGTCCAAAGATGGCGGAAAGCCTGGTCAGTTTCTTCAGCGAGCCCCACAACCTGGCCATGCTGGAGCGGTTGGTGGCTGTCGGTCTCAACATGCAGGAGACGGAGGCGGCGGAGAGCGGGGGCAGACTGGCCGGCCAATCTTTTGTCTTGACCGGAACCCTGGAATCGATGAGCCGCAGCGAAGCCAGCGAAAAGATCATGGCCATGGGGGGCAAGACCAGCTCCAGCGTGAGCAGGAACACCGATTACGTCGTGGCGGGTTCGGAACCGGGCAGTAAGTACGATAAAGCCTTGCAGCTGGGTGTGAAGATATTGAGCGAGGGAGAATTCCTGGCCCTGCTGGAGTAGAGGCTGATAAAACCAGTTCATGTATGCAAGCTTCCCGCTTGTCATGGCCATACAGTTGGAATAAAATATAAACGGCATTCAAGCCATCCCCATTCCTGAGCAGGGGATGGCTTAACCATTATACTCGACGTGAGGGGGGACCAACCTTTGACCGGAACCATAATAAATGCCGTGAGCATCATCCTGGCCGGCTTGCTGGGATTGGCGTTCCGCAAGGGGATCCCCGCCAACATCAGCCGCACCATGCAGGATGGCCTGGGTTTATTGATCGCAGCTATCGGCATGCAGTACGCGTTCAAGGCGGACAACATCGCCCTGGTGGGGGTATGCCTGGCTTTAGGGGCAGTCTGGGGAGAATGGCAGCGTTGGGAGGGCCGTCTGGAAAACCTGGGGGTCAGACTGGAGCGGGCGATAGGCGGCAACCAGGTCGGTGGGGGAGAAAACCTGTTTGTGAAGGGATTCGTTTCGGCCACCCTGCTGTTTTGCGTGGGCGCCATGGCCATCGTGGGTTCGCTGCAGGACGGTCTGACCCACAATTATGAGATACTCTTGGTAAAATCCATACTGGACGGAATCTTCGCCATGTTGTTCGCGGCCAGCATGGGGGTGGGGGTGCTGTTTTCGGCACTGCCGCTTTTTATATATCAGGGCTCCATCAGCTTGGCGGCCGGATTCCTCAAACCTTTGCTTTCCGACCCCATGCTTAATAACATTACCGCTCTGGGTGGGGTGCTGATAATCGGGATAGGTTTCAATGCCCTGGGGATCACCCGGGTGAAGGTCGCCAACCTGCTGCCGGGACTGTTCCTGGTCCCTGTGGCCATGGCGGTTGTCAGCCATTGGCCCTGGTAATGCAGCGGGCCGGACCCCGGTGCAGGCCCGGGATGTTGCACTCCCGCAAAAATTATGCGAAGCCCAGCCTTTTTGTTATAATTATCAACGTATATTAGACTTTGAGGAGGAATTGGAATGGCCTTGACTATAAAAGAAGTTGAGCATGTGGCCCAGCTGGCCCGTCTGAGTTTGACAGAAGATGAAAAGGTCAAATTTGCCGAGCAGCTCAGCTCCATCCTCGATTATGCCGATACCCTCAATGCCATCCCCACCGAGGGCATTGAGCCCCTGACCCATATTTTGCCCATCCGTAATGTCTTCCGGGAAGACCAGGTGGAACCCAGTATGGACCGGGAGGAGATACTGGCCAATGCTCCGCTGGCCGAGGATTTCCAATATAAAGTGCCCAAGATTATGTAGAGGAGGCCAGTCAGGTGGAGTTACATGAGCTGACTGTATACGAATTGCAGGAGTTGTTGGCGGCGGGGAAAACCTCGTCGGCAGAGATAGTAAAGTCAGTCCTGGCCCGCGTCGACGCGGTGGAGAGCGAGGTAAAATCGTTTATCACCGTAACCGGGGAACAGGCCCTCGAAAAGGCCCTTCGGTTAGACGCCCAAGGCCATTACCAGGGGATAGCCGGTATACCGATGGGTCTTAAGGATAACTTTTGCACCCGGGGGGTGAAGACCACCTGCGGCTCTAAAATGCTGGCCAATTTCATCCCTCCTTACGAATCCCGGGCTTCCCGCCGCTTGGACCAACAGGGCGGAGTGCTGGTAGGTAAACTCAATATGGATGAGTTCGCTATGGGATCGTCGACTGAGAATTCAGCTTTCTTCACCACCCGCAATCCCTGGGACCTGACCAAAGTACCCGGGGGTTCTTCCGGGGGTTCGGCCGCCGCGGTGGCCGCCGATGAGGTTCCGTTCAGCCTGGCCTCCGATACCGGCGGGTCTATCCGCCAGCCGGCCGCCTACTGCGGGGTGGTGGGGATGAAACCGACTTATGGGCGGGTATCCCGCTGGGGAGTTGTCGCGTTTGCCTCTTCTCTGGATCAGGTGGGGGTAGTCAGCAAGGATGTACGCGACAACGCCATGATTATGCAGATCATCGCCGGGCACGACCCCCTCGATTCCACCTGTGTCAACCTGGAAGTTCCTGATTACATGGCTGGCCTGGATGGTTCGGTGAAGGGGATGCGTATCGCCTATCCGCGCGAATATTTTGGCGGCGGGGTGGACCAATCGGTCCGGGACCTGGTCATGCAAGCCCTGCAGAAATATGAGGAACTGGGGGCCATAGTCGAGGAGGTTTCCCTGCCGTACAGCCAATACGCTTTGCCCACCTATTACCTGTTGGCTCCTGCCGAAGCCAGCGCCAACCTGGCCCGTTTCGACGGGGTAAGGTACGGCTACCGGGACCGCGACGCCGAGAATGTAGTGGATATGTTCTCCCGGACCCGCGACCATGGCTTTGGGGATGAAGTGAAGCGGCGCGTCATGTTGGGCACCCATGCCTTGAGTTCAGGCTACTATGACGCTTACTATCTAAAGGCCCTGAAGGTAAGGAGGCTCATCGCCGACGATTTTACCAAGGTATTTAACGATTATGACATCATAATATCGCCGACCACACCCACGGCCGCCTTTGGGATTGGGGAGCAGAGCGGCGATCCCTTGACAATATACATGAACGACATCCTGACCGTTCCGGTCAACATGGCCGGGCTGCCGGGCATATCTATCCCCTGTGGATTCGACCGGGGGCTGCCGGTGGGCATGCAGATAATCGGCAAGGCGTTCGATGAGGGCACCGTTTACAAAGTGGCCTACGCCTTTGAACAGAATACCGATTTCCATACCATCAAACCGAAGCTGGGGGTGAGATAGATGAGCCGGGATTATGAAGTAGTCATCGGCCTGGAGGTCCATGCGGAGCTCAAGACCCGCACCAAGATTTTTTGTTCCTGCTCCACCGCATTCGGGGCCGAACCCAACACCCAGACCTGTCCGGTCTGTTCCGGTTTCCCCGGGGTGCTGCCGGTGCTTAACCGCGGGGTGGTAGAACTGGCCATCCGAGCCGGCCTGGCGCTCCACTGCGACATCCCGGAGATGTGCAGGTTCGACCGTAAGAACTATTTCTATCCGGACCTGCCCAATGGTTACCAGGTCTCCCAGTTTAATTTGCCGGTCTGCGGGCCGGGCCATGTAGATATAGATGTAAAAGGCCAGAAGAAGCGGGTGGGCGTTACCAGGGCCCATATGGAGGAGGATGCCGGCAAACTGGTACACCAGGGCGACATCACCACTACCCCCTTTTCGCTGGTGGATTTGAACCGCAGCGGGA
>JBEHWJ010000063.1:0-12778 GCA_040217755.1 Syntrophomonadaceae bacterium
CTGCGGATGCAGCCCCCGGACGGCGGTCAGGGGGAGGTCATCGGCGGCCTGGATGGGTATCCGTTGGGGTATGCCGGCGAGAAGTGATCCTATCGGGCTATCGGGACTGGCATCCCCGCACAGATAGAGGCGGTCGAAATTCCAACCCCCTGGGGAGAGGAAGCCAAGCTGGGCAGCTTTTTCCCTGATCACCCGGGCATCTCCCCGGCATCGCCCCTCGAGGGTGATGGTGACACCAGGATATGTGCTCAGGAAGGATGCTTCCGCCTCGTTCCCCTGCACCTCCAATAACATGATGTCACCCAAAGATTGGGGGCGGTTGAGTTGGAATCCGGCCACCTGAGCCAAGGAGCGGGGGACCACCAGAGCCTCTTCCAGGCCGAGGGACTCTTCCAGCACATCCAGGAGGCGCCGCCGGATTGACAGTCCCGGGACTCCCGGTATCGCCACGGCGGCTGAATAGATCACCAACCGGGTGGGCAGCAGGTATTCCCGGTGGATATGGGCCACATACTTCTGCAGGCGGGTCCGGCTCCATGGATCAGCGCCGGCCTCCGGTTCGAAATGAACCAGACCGGGCAGTCTCACCACCAGGGCCGGTTCGTCGGCCAGCTGACCGTCTTTCCAGGCGGCCACCAGGGTATTGTTTTCGCCCAGGTCTATAGCTACATGCATGCGTTTATCCTTTCCTGGACACTATTATTTTTGGTATCTCTTCATATACTTGTTCTCCCAGCCGGATGACGAAGATATCGCCCTCCGCATGCAGGACCAAGCCCTGGGGAGCCTCTGAAACCTGGGTGCCGATCCGGCCTTTTTCGGCCAGGCCGGCCCAGCCGGGGGGCAGCATAGCCCCGGTCCTTACGGCCACATGCTCTATATCCGGGGCCATATCCTCGAACCGGTTCTTTAAAGCTCGGGAATCAAGCATGTGTTCTATTTGGGCGCTGAAAGAGTCCAGGATGCCGATCCCCGTATCCAGGGCCAACTGCAGGTCCCGGTATGTCACCATAGCCTCCCGGGCATGATTCTCCCGTTCATCAAGGAGATCGATCCCCCGCAGCGCCATCTCCACCTCCGAGCTCAGCTTCTGAACCGTGAGCCGCAATGCCGAAAGGGAACCGGCCGGGGAGCCGGGCAACTTGTGCAGGTATCGGCCGGCTTCGGTCAGTATCTGCCGGCTGCTTTGACTAAAGGAATCGTAGCTGCCGGCCTGGGAGGCGGCCAGGCTGGATATCAGCTCATCGAGAGAACGCCGGCCCCGCAGTCCAAAATCGGCTAACTCCAGGCAAAAATCTTCATCCAGGGAAATGAGCGCGGGCAGCCGGTCCAACCATTCGTCCCAACCCCGGGCCTGCAGACCGGTATAATACTCCAGGGTATTCAACCAGGCCTGCAGCCAGTCCTGGAACTGGGCCGCCATCCTGGAGAAACGCCGTGGATCCATGCGCCCTCCATAGCTTCTCAATGTTTCCAGGTAAAGGTGGTAACCGGGCTGAACGTTTTGTTTGTACCATTCCCGGACAGCCGGGACGGCCTTGCGGCTGTCCCAGCTGGCATCGACCTTTTCCAGTTCATCGACCAGGCTGTTCATCAGTTCCTTGGCGGGATTTTGATTATAGTCAGCCTGCATCCGGGCCAGCAGCCTTAAGCCTAACTGCCATTGGGACAGCAGCCGGTTGAAATCGCGTTTGTCTTTGCCATCTTGAAAGTTGCCCGTCCTGAATAGGGAAGCAGCCAGGCTGCAGGCTGGAAACCGCTCCAGGGTTGCCAGCAGCGGCTTGTCAGCCTTGAGGGAACGGGCCACATCGACTTCATTTGCGAATCGGACCCAGGCTTCCACATGCTCTTTCAGCAGGTACAACAGATCGACCGTACGTGTTTCGGTACCGGCCTGCAGTGCCAGCCGGCGGAGGTTGACCTCACTGCGCCGTTCCTTGAGCTGCCGGGCCGTTAGGCCGGTCTGGTTGTAGACCTTTATGTAGAAACGTAAAACGTTGATCAAATCAGTTTGCAGCGATTGCTCCGAGCGGCTCAGTTTATGGATGCGGCGCAGATCGTCCTCGAAGGCCTGCCGGTACCGGGGCATGAAATGATGGTGAAAACTCTGGTAATAAAAGGTGTTCAGGTCGAGCAGGTATTGATCCAGCCCTTCCAGATCCATGCCGTCCGGGAGCGGCCCCACCAACTGATCCAATTGGCTGCGCAGCTTACTCAGCATTTCCTCGATTATCTCAACATACGGTGCGGTTTGATCTGCAGATTCCAATCCTAAAACACCCCCATCGCTCGGCTCAATCGCACTATCTTTTCCAACCCCGTCTCGGCCTGGCCCGCAATATCGTCCCCAGGGACGCCGGCAGCGGCATCACAGTAAGGGCTCTGTTGCTGGGCAGCCACGATCCTTTCCGCTTCGGCCCCAAGGGTATCATCGACCTGGGGGCCCAACTGCCTGACCAGTTGGCCGTTGATAAAAGCGGTATGGGGCAGCCAATAGAAGAGTTGCAGGTACATTTCCAGCATCCTGGTCACAGTAGGCTTGTCCAGGGCCAGACCTCCCTGCATCTGCAGATAGCGCAGCAATTCCAGGCCGGTCAATGTTTCATGGGGTTGCAGCCGCATCTTGGCGGCCAGTGTTTCCATCACTTTGGGCAGACCATCGAATGTCCCGGTTTTACCCCGCCGTACCAGTGCGGCAGGAAGATGGTCATCCTCCCGCAGGACTGCCAGTTGAGCCGCCTTCTGGGCAATTTCGTAGCGGGCGTATTGGCGCCGGCCCTGTATAGCCGCCAGTACGATAGAATATAGGTCCAGATATAACAGGGAGCCCGGGTCGGGACTGAATCCCGGGAACAGGCAGCGGTAATTGTTCAGGACCCACCCGCGTGGGTCAAGGGGGTCGACCAGCAAGCCATACAGCGGCATCGCCCGGTCCAACAGACGCAGCACCTGCCGGTGCGCGGGATGGTCACCAGCCAGGTTTCCACCGTTTCTTTCCAGTTCCCGGTCCAATATCACCTGGTTGAGTAAGCCGATGCCATCGGCCAATAGTCCTGCCCGGAGCAACAATTCCGCCCCCTCGATCAGGTCCTCCAACCGTGATCGGCGGCCATCCTGAACCGGGCTCGGATGCCTGCTGGAATTCAATACAGCGGCGGCTGCGGCCAGCAATTCCGTCTTTTCGCCATGGATGGTTGGCCACTGGTGGTCCATCCGCTCGAGGGCGGGCTGATTGTTTGCACTCCCGGGCTGGGTACCCTTTATCCTCTCTAGTTGCTGCTTGAACATCCGGCGCAGGTCACGGTTGCCGGTACGCATCATCAGATATGCACACTGCTCCGCGTCCATGGCCTGGAGAAGCCTGCCATATTGCGGTTGAAAGTCATCCTTGAAGATATGGATCAGAAATCCCAGTGACGGGGCCGGAGGATGCTGTTCACTTATATAATCGGTCATGTAGTCCAAAAACCCGGTAATTACGCCCGGCGGTGATTGCAGCAGAAGGGTGAGGACCGACTGGTCCGCCATGTTTCCATATAGAATGGCAAAAAAAATATCCCGGTGACTAAAAAAAAGGCTCCGCAACAGAAAATTGTATTCGGCCTCGGTGCCGATAGTCACTTCCTGCCCCTGGCCGGCCTCCCTGAGCCGGCGGCGCAGCTGGAGTTCTTCCTGCCAGTAGGCGAACAAGCCCGGCTCTCCCGCCCGGGCGGTAAATGCTTCAATTATGGCCTGCATAATGATCAATCCTCGCCGATAAGTCCGTATAGGTCACGGTTGAGTACCCGGCAAGCGTGGCTGGCTTTGCCGCGGTCATTTTCCGTCAAATATATGAAGTAGTATATTGATTTCGCTTTATTGGTAAAAATACCTCCCAGGCAGTCGTCGGAAATGACTTCGATCCTGTCCTGGCTGGCCTTGGCACCCCGCAGGTAACGCACACTCTGTAGCCGGCTGATGAAAGAGTAGGCACCGAGGCGGTCGAAATGGGCCTTGAGCCCGGTTTCCTTTAATGGGTTGCCGCTTTCATATTTGACCACCAGATCACTGAGACGGGGACGGGGCAGCTCCCGGGTCTCGCCCTGAGCGGACTCGATATAGGCGAGCGCCGGCAAGACGGTGTTATACAAGACATCCAAGCCTTCCGCCGAACTGAGGTGGTCGCGCAGATAAACCGGAAACATCTCCAGCTCCAGCGGCTGGGTGCGGAGACGGTCGGCCCGGTCCGGGTGGGCCAGCAGGAAATCGTAAAGGTCATCGACACCGTAATTGGAACGGGGCAGGTGATTATGATAGTCACGGTGCAGGATGGAGGCGTAACGTTCATAAAATAATTCATAAGAGGGCGGCGAGGCTGCCCGCAGACGGTCAGCATATTCCCTCAAATCGCCGAATTCTTCATCATTTAACATCTGGTGTCGGTATAATTTGCGTAAGACTGCCCGCATCCGTTTCCCTCCCCGGTAATCTATCGATCGAAGGTACTAAAATTATAACCCTGGGTGCGCAGATCGGTGATTATTTTTTCCAGAGCTTCAGTGTTGCTCTGTGATACTGCATGTAACAGGATCACCGCCCCGGGGTGGATGTTGTCCATCACATGCTGATAGGAAAAAGCAGCCCCAGGCTGGTGGCTGGGATCCCAATCCTGGAAAGCGATGCTCCAGAAGACGGTGCGGTAACCCAATTCGTCCGCCCACCGCAGGGAGGTCACCGAATAATTGCCCATCGGCGGCCGCAGGTAACGATCTAACTGATCACCGGTAAGTTCTGTATATCTTTGTTCCAGCCGGGTCAACTCCCGATTGAAGGTCTCCTGGGAAACCGTGCTCAGATCGGGGTGGTTCCAGGTGTGGCTGCAAACCAGGTGCCCGGCTGCATGCATCCGTTTGACCAGGTCCGGCTGGGTTTCGATAAACTGACCAGTGATGAAGAAAGCCGCTTTAACACCCTTGCGATCGAGTATATCTAGTATGGTGGACGTATAACCCAATTCATAACCGTTGTCAAAAGTCAGGTAGATCTTTTTGCTGTTATTGGGTAGGCAATAGAAACCGTTATATTGGGACAGCAACTGCACCGCCTCCTGGTTTACGGCTGGAATCTGATGCTGCTTGTTCCTGGTGAACCACCAGGAGCGAGTCATAGTCTCCGGGGAGGATGGCAGCGGTCCAGGCGGATTGGGTTCCGGCGCCGGGGTCGGCTCCGGTGCCGGGGCCGGCTCCGGGGCCGGGGAAGGAGCGGCCGGTTCCCCGATATTATTCCCGGGTGAGTTGTTAACCGGCGGCTGGGCTGGGGGGATGGCGGATTTGCAGCCAGCCAGGCAGCCAAGTATAATCAATATCAGAGCGATTGCAAGCAGTTTGCTGGATTTGTTTTTCACCGTATCCTCCTTGTTGTTGTCGTGCATCGAAATGAAAACATAATTCGGCATAATTATAACTTATATACTAATTTTAGACGCACTGCTTGCAACTTAGCCATAGTATTTGTTGGTACCAAAGAACCGGAAGGTCGGGGCGTTGTTGGCGATGAATGATTATGCGAATATTTCCAAATATAATAATGATACGAGCCGTATCTTGGTGTTTCCAGTAGTGGGACTGTTGTTGCTGCTGGTGATCGGGGCGGCCAATCACCACCTGCTGACCGATCGTTCCGGGTCGGTGATCTATACCTATGTCGCCAGCTTCGCCAAGGGCGAGATCGGCACCGGTTATGGGTCTCCCACCCCCGGCGCAGTTCCTTTTTCTCAATTGGAGCCAGGGGATATCGTACTGGGTGGGTGGCCCAACACCGCCTATGGGCTGTTTTCTCATGCCGGGCTCTACCTTGGGGAGCATAAAGTGCTGGAAGGGTATGTCGATTACGGCTTAAGCATCCAGGACCTGAGCACTTACGAACACTATTCCCGGATCTGCCTGCTGCGGGTCAACGCCCCGGCCGAGATAAAAGCGAGGGCGGTGGAATATGCCTTGGGGGAAGAGAAGAAGATGTTTTACCCGTTGGCGTTCAAAAGCGGGGACCGGTTATGGAATTGCACCAAGATAATCTGGCGGGCCTATGCGGCTCAGGGGATCGACCTTGATGAGATAGGGGATTTATGGATCGCACCGGAAAGCCTGGCTAAAAGCCGCTCGGTGAGCGTATTCTACGAAAAGGGGATTTAAGATTATCAGGCCATTGGTGAGGGCATGTACCTTACATATCAGTTCCATAATCGCGATTGGCCTGGCCATGTATTTCCCCGGACTGGATATCGTCCTGGCCCTGGTCTATGTTTACCTGGTATGGAAGGAAGGAGAATACTGCCGCCGGCGGTGCAGCCGGACTGGAATGGCGGTTGTGGCCATATTGTGGCAGTTGCCCGGTTATTTATTGGCTTCATCGATACTGTTGTCAGTGGAATCGATATCCCAGTTTGCTTACTATTTCATCTTTATCCTGGAATTATGGGATACCCCCCTCTTGCCCCTCTTATCCTTGCTGCCTGCCTGGACTTTGCTTGACCGTCCTCTGTATTATTATCTCCTCTTCCTGCAGGTACCCTTATTGTCTCTCTGTTACTACACCCCGGCTTTGATTAAAAGAAAACCAAAAAGTCGATCCGCTGGTTCCATTTAATTGTCACCGACGTTGCGGCGACAGTAAATTTTCCCAGCGGATCTATAAAAGAAGCAACTTTGGTTGTTATTCCTTTCGGAATTTAAGGTATCCAGTCTAAGATTTATCCCTTTCGGGGACTTGGACTTTTGTCGCGACTCTCCTTACAACCATCGCTGCTTCTGAGTATATTGTGTACATTAATCCCGGCATTATTCAGTAATAAATAGGTAATGTTAACGCTAAAATCCCATATTGCCACATCGGCTGGACGCATATTGTATTCATTTATAGGAGCAGGATGCAGCCCGGTGGAAATAAGCCCGGCTCGAATGTTGGCTATTTTTTTGTATCTGGCTGCTTTTCCAATAATAAATTCTTATCAATATGAACGAAATGTGCTACAATATTTTGCATTCTAAGCCTTTTAGGTCGACTATTTAGTCGAACTTTCGTGTTTTATAAAAGGTCCGGGTCGAAGGGAGAGAGATAGTTGGAGAATTCCGTTTTGTTGTCGCCCGCCGATAACAATCAAAAGGTCTTGATAAGAAAACTGGAGCAAGAAGCCGGCACCAGTATCAACCTGTGTTACCAGTGTGGTAAATGCACGGCTGGATGCCCGGCGGCGTTTGCGATGGATCATCCTCCCCGCCAGGTTATCCGCATGCTGCAGCTGGGGCTCACCGAGATGGCTCTGAACAGCAACAGCATCTGGATCTGCGCCTCGTGCGAGACCTGTTCCAGCCGTTGCCCGCGCGGGGTGGATATAGCGTCATTGATGGATACCATGCGGCGCGAAGCCTTGAAGCGGGGCTTGACCGACAAGAAGGTGGCGGCTTTCAATAAGGCCTTTTTAGCCAATGTGAAGAACTTTGGCCGGGCCTTTGAAGCCGGCCTGTTGCTGCAATACAACCTGACTACCGGCCAGCCCTTCAAAGATATGGAACTGGGCTTACCCATGGTGCAGCGGGGCAAGGCCAGTCCGCTGCCACATAAGATAAAAGGGCGCCAGGAAATGAAGAAGATTTTCGAGCGGGTTGCCCGGTTCGGGGGTGAAGAATAGTGAAATTTGGCTATTATCCCGGCTGCGCCGCTGACGGCAGTGGTATTGAATATCATATGTCCATGGAGCGTACCGCGGCCATTTTGGGTTTTGAAATGCAGGAATTGGAGGACTGGAACTGCTGCGGGGCCACCTCGGGCCACAATACCGACAAATTGCTGTCGGTCGCCCTGCCCGCCCGCAACCTGGCCATAGCCGAGCGCAGTGGCCTGAATATGGTGGTGGCGCCCTGTGCCGCCTGTTACAGCCGGCACCGTTATGCGGAACACACCATCCAGCATGACCCGGAGATGCGCAGCAAGGTCGAACAGGTATTGGAGCTGGATTTATCAGGCAGCACCGAGACCCTTTCCATACTGGATGTGCTGGTCAACAAGATCGGCACCGAAGCCATAGCAGCCAAGGTGACCAATCCTCTGACCACCATGAAAGCCGCCTGCTATTACGGGTGCCTTCTGGTGCGTCCGGTCGAGCACACCGGCTTTGACGACCCGGAAGACCCGCAAACCATGGACAAGATAATGAAAGCCCTGGGAGCCGACCCCATCGATTGGTCCCACAAGACCGAATGCTGTGGGGCGGCCCTGGTTACTTCCCGGCCCGATGTCGGGATGCGGATGCTGTACCGGGTATTGAAAGATGCCAAAGAATCAGGAGCGGAGTGCATTGTCACCGCCTGCCCGCTCTGTATGCTCAATCTGGATATGCGCCAGGCTGCGGTGGAAAAACAGTTCGGGGAAAAATTGGCCCTACCGGTCTATTACGTTACCGAACTGTTGGCATTGGCCTGCGGTGACCAGCCCCAACAGGTGGGCTTGGAGAAACACTTCGTAGAAGCGGGGACTTACCTGCAGACCATCGAGGTAAGAGGAGCCGAAGCCCGGGCCGCCGCCGAAAGGGCGGCCCAGGAAGCCGCTGAGAAAGCGCGGGCCAAGGCCGAAGCCGCCGCGGCGGCCAGGGCGGCGGCAGCCAAGGCAGCTGCCAAGAAGGCTGAGGCCGCCGATGGCCAGGCCGGCGAAGCCAAGAAGGCCGGGGAAGGAAAACCCGCGGCAGCAGCTGATGCCGACCAGAAGAAGATAGATGCCTTTGTAACTGCGTTCACCAAGAACCCGGAGAAATTAGCGGCCAAACTGGTAGCCAATGAAGCCCAGGCCGGTGTACTGGTCTCCATCCTTGATGAGAAGAAACGGAATAAGCTGGCCAGCCTGATGGTTAAGGATATGGAACTGGCCAAGAAAGCGGCCGCCGCTTTCGTGCAGCAGGAACTGAAAAAACAGGGTGAGTGCCAGGACTAACCCGCCATCATGATGTCCGGGCGGTATATAGAGGGTTTTTAAGAGTCCAACCAGGAGGGAGAAGGAGAGATGAAAAAGCGAGTCGGCGTATTCGTTTGCGAATGCGGCACCAATATCGCGGCAACGGTCGACACGGCCCAAGTGGCCGAATTCGCCAAAACCCTGCCCGGGGTAGTGTATGCCACCAATTATAAATATATGTGTTCAGATCCGGGCCAGGAACTGATCAGAAACGCCATCGAGGAACAGAAGTTGGAGCAGGTGGTGGTGGCATCATGTTCACCCCGTATGCACGAACTGACCTTCCGCAAGGCCACCGCCGCCGGCGGGCTCAATGCCTACATGATGGAGATGGTCAATATCCGCGAGCAGGATTCCTGGGTTCACCATGACAAGGACCAGGCTACGGCCAAGGCCAAATCCTTGGTGCGCATGGCGGTTGCCAAAGCGCTCAGGAACAAGCCGCTGCAGGTCACCACCGTGCCCATAACCAAGAAGGCCCTGGTTATCGGGGGCGGCATCGCCGGCATGCAGGCGGCCCTGGATATCGCCGAGGGCGGGCAGCAGGTGGTCATAGTGGAAAGAGAGGCATCCATCGGCGGGAAGATGACCCAGTTGGACAAAACCTTCCCCACCATGGACTGCGCCGCCTGAATTGGCACCCCCAAGATGGTGGCTGCGGCGCAGCACCCTAACATCGAGCTGATGACCTATTCGGAAGTGACCGACGTTAAAGGCTTCATCGGTAATTTCAAGGTTACCGTCAAACAAAAACCCAAATATGTGGACTGGGACGCCTGTACCGGTTGCGGTACCTGCATCGAAAAATGCCCCACCAAGAAGGTGGCAGACGAATTCGATTTCGGCATGGGCCAGCGGACCTCCATCCACAAACTATTCCCCCAGGCGGTGCCGGGCAAGCCATATATAGATGCGGCTACCTGCACCAAACTGATCAGCGGCAAGTGCGGGGTATGTGAAAAGGTCTGTCCCACCGACGCCATCAATTTTAACGACATGGCGGTTTTCAAGGAGCTGGAGATAGGCGCCATCGTCATGGCTACCGGATATGACCAGTTCGATTGGAAATCGGCCTACGGCGAGTATGGCTATGGGAAATACCCGGACGTCATCAGCGGGCTGGAGTTCGAACGGTTGGTTTCCGCGGGCGGGCCCACCGGGGGCCAGATAAAGCGGCCCTCCGACGGTCGGGAGCCTAAAAATGTGGCCTTTATCAAGTGCGTGGGTTCACGGGATGATACCAAAGGGAAGAGTTACTGCTCCCGGGCCTGCTGTATGTATACCGCCAAACATGCCTATCAGGTCAAGACCAAGATCGAAGACGGCGAAGCCTATGTCTTCTATATGGATGTGCGCACCGCCGGCAAGAACTATGAAGAATTCTACCAGCGGGCATTGAATGCCGGCGCCAAATATATCCGGGGCCGGGTCAGCAAGATCTATCCCCGGGGAGATAAATTGATATTGAAATCGGAAGAGACCCTTTTGGGTATGCCCATCGAAGTGGAAGCCGACCTGGTGGTCCTGGCTTCAGCCATGGTCCCCTCGGCCGGGGCGGGGGAACTGGCCAAGATGGTGGGATTCTCGGTCGATAAAGACGGGTGGTTCCAGGAGGCCCATCCCAAGCTGCAGCCGGTGGAGACATTTGCGGCCGGTGTCTACCTGGCCGGCACCTGCCAGGGACCCAAAGATATACCCGATACCGTAGCCCAGGCCAGCGGGGCAGCGGTCAAGGTGCTGGGACTGTTCTCCAAGAACGAGTTGGCCACCGAACCGATGGTAACCGAGGTCGACCTATCGAAATGCTCGGGCTGCGGTCTGTGTGTGCCGATTTGCCCCTATAATGCCATCTCTCTGCAGGAATACAAGGAACGGGGCGGGCATGGGCACGGTCCTTTCACCCGCCAGGTGGCGGAGATAAACAACAGCCTTTGCCAGGGATGCGGCTCCTGCCTGCCGGCCTGCCGTACCCTGGCCCTGAATCTGAAGGGCTTTGCAAATGACCAATTGGTAGCGGAGGTGGATGCACTATGTCTATAGAGACCAAGGCGGGCTGGGAACCCAAGATAATCGTATTTGCCTGCAACTGGTGTTCATATGCGGCGGCTGATCTGGCCGGATTGAACCACCTGGAATATGGCGCCGACGTACGCATTATCCGGACCCCTTGTTCGGGCCGTATGGATCCCATGCTGGTCCTGCGGGCCTTCAACCGCGGGGTGGACGGGGTGCTATTGTCCGGCTGACACCCGGGCGACTGCCACTATGGTAGTGGCAATTACTATCAGCGCCGCCGTCAGACGGTGATGAAGAGCCTGATGGAGTTTATCGGTATCGAACCGGAGCGCTACCAGGTTGCGTGGATTTCCGGGGCCGAGGGGATCAAGTTCCAGGAGACCATGGCCAAACTGGTCAAAGACGTCAAGCAGATGGGACCCAACCGAAAGCTGAGGGATGCGCAATGAAAGAGATAACAGAAAAAACACAGACGATTGCGGCCCGGCTTTTTGATGAGGGCAAGATCGATATCTTTATCGCCTGGGAGCAGGGTGAACTCGATTTCCAGGTCAAATCCTACGTAGCCCGCAGTAAAGAGGATGTCAAAAAGATTATATTCAGCGAATACGCCATCTATAACGTGGCCAACTCGCTGCTTAAGTTCCGCGACGGTCACGAACGCATCGGCATCGCCGTCAAGGGCTGTGATTCCCGCGGCATTGTGAGGCTGTTGGAAGACCTGCAGATAAAGCGGGAGCGCCTATATATCGTGGGCATCCCCTGCCCGGGCCTGAAGGATCCGCTGGCGGCGGCCAGGAACTACGGCGGTTTCAGCAAAAAAACGGAATCGGATGGTTTGGCCAGGAAATGCCTGGAGTGTGTCCAGCCCAATCCGGTCATCTATGATGAGATCATAGGTCCGGCCCAGAGTCCCCGCCAGCAGGGGGAACGCTTTGCCCGGGTAAAAGAACTGGAGCAGATGTCACCTGACCAGCGTTACGAGTTCTGGGAGCAGACCCTGTCTGCCTGCATACGTTGTTACGCCTGCCGGCAGGTGTGTGTGGCCTGTGACTGCCGCACCTGCATATTTGATGAGATGAAGCCGCAGTGGGTGGGGCGGGAGAACAGTACCACCGACAATATGATGTATCACCTGGTGAAACACGCCCACATGGCGGGGCGCTGCATCGAGTGCGGGGAATGTGAACGGGTGTGCCCGGTCAATATCCCCCTGATGCTGTTAAACCAGAAACTGATCAAGGATGTAGGCGCCTTCTTCGGCGGACCGGAAGCGGGCCTGCAGTATGTGGAAGGGGCCAAACCCCCCTTGAGCGTGTACCGCCTCGATGACCCAGACAGTTTTTTATAGGGGGTGGTGGAGATGAAGGTTTTAAGTAAAAGCAAACTAACCGAAGCGTTGAATATCTTGAGCGACCAGCAGGAAGTATTCGTACCCGTACAGAGAGGCTCGCAGAGCGGGTATTTCAGCTGGGCCAGTTATCAGCCGGACCGTGATGAACTGATGCTGGAGGCACTGAATGTCTACCAATCCCCCAAGAATGTGGTGCTGCCCCAGACCGAGAAGATGTACGGGATCATAAGCCAGGGTATGGAAGTCGACATCGACCAGACTTTTGAAGACAGTAACCCCACCCTCATTTTCGGGGCCCGGGGCTGCGACGTCAAAGGTATCCTGGCCATGGACGACGTCTTCCTGACCCGGGGTTTTGTAGACAGCTTCTATAAGGCGCGGCGGACCAACAACACCATTATCGCCAACGCCTGTTATGCCCCCGGA